>DVGE01000107.1 GCA_018712885.1 Candidatus Pullichristensenella stercoripullorum
GCCATGGCTTAGAACAGGCCGGGCATATTCATGCCGCCGGTCAACTTGCCCATTTCGCGCTCGACCGTTTCGGCCGCAGTGCGCAAAGCCTCGTTGACGGCCGCCATCACCAGATCTTCCAGCATTTCCACATCTTCGGGATCAACCGCCTCGGGCTTGATGGAGATGGAAAGCAATTCACGCTTGCCATTGACCTTGGCCGTCACCATGCCGCCGCCAGAAGCGGCCTCAAATTCGCGCTCATCCAGTTCTTCCTGCATCTTGGTCATCTGCTGCTGGAGCTTCTGCGCCTGACGGGCGAGCTGCTGCATGTTTGCGCCGCCCATCATTCCGGGAAATCCACCTCTTGCCATATTAAAAGTCCTCCCAAAGTATTTGTTTTCCGCTGGTCTATTATAGCAATTTCCGGCGCGGATTGCAAGAATTCACGTGCTTTTCGTTGACATTGGCGGCATGTTTTGCTATAATCGCTCTGCAAATAGAAATTGCCAAGAGGAAGAAGTTCGCGCTTTGGCTTCAGAGAGCGGGCGGACGGTGAAAGCCCGCGCCGGAAACGCGAACATGCCGCCTCGGGCGCGCAAGCGCCGGCACCGCGCAGGAAATGGCGCGGCGGTCTGCCTCCGTTAACGGGCCGCGAGTGGGCTTTCCTTCTTGAGAAAGCCAATCAGGGTGGTACCGCGAAACGCGCCTTTTCGTCCTTGAACGAGAAAGGCGCTTCATTTTTTGGAACATGGAGGAAGGTAAGCATGAACGTCAACATCAAAAGCGCCAACGACCTGCGCAGCCTGTTTTTGAAGTTCTTTCAGCAGAAGGCGCACGCCGTCATCCCCAGCGCCTCGCTGATCCCGGAAAACGACCCCACGGTGCTGTTCACCACCGCCGGCATGCACCCGCTGGTGCCCTATCTGCTGGGCGCGAAGCACCCCATGGGCACGCGGCTGACGGATGTGCAGAAGTGCATCCGCACCGGCGACATCGACGACGTGGGCGACCCCAGCCACCTCACCTTCTTTGAGATGCTGGGCAACTGGTCGCTGGGCGATTACTTCAAGAAGGAAGCCATTTCCTGGAGCTGGGAGTTTTTGACCAGCCCGGAATGGCTCGGCATCGACAAGGACCGCCTCGCCTTCTCCGTGTTCGCCGGCAACGAGGACTGCCCGCGCGATGAGGAAGCGGCCAACCTGTGGCGCGAGATGGGCGTCAAGGACGACCACATCTTCTACCTGCCCAAGGAAAACAACTGGTGGGGCCCCGCCGGCCTGACCGGTCCCTGCGGCCCGGACACGGAGATGTTCATCATCACCGACAAGGAGCCCTGCGGCCCGGATTGCTCCCCCGCCTGCTCCTGCGGGCGCTATCTGGAGATCTGGAACGACGTGTTCATGCAGTACGACAAGCAGGCCGACGGTTCCTTCAAGCCCCTGAAGCAGAAGAACGTCGATACCGGCATGGGCCTTGAGCGCACCTACTGCGTGCTGATGGGCGCGAAATCCGTCTACGAGACGGACATCTTCGCCGGCATCCTTGCCAAGATCGGCGAATTGAGCGGCAAGACCTACGGCGAAAACGAGGAAGTGACCAAGTCCTTCCGCATCATCGCCGACCACATGCGCACCGCCACCTTCATCATCGGCGACGACCGCGGCGTGACCCCCTCCAACGTCGATCAGGGCTACGTGCTGCGCCGCCTCATCCGCCGCGCCGTGCGCCACGGCATGCAGATCGGCATGCCCGAGGGCTCCACGCCGAAGCTGGCCAAGGTCATCATCGACCAGTACGGCGACGTCTACCCCGAGCTGCGCCGCAACGAGGAGCACATCCTCGAACAGCTCAAACTGGAGGAGGACCGCTTCCAGCGCACGCTGAAGAAGGGCACCAGCGAGTTTGAAAAGGTGTTTAACAACGTCAAGCGCGCCACCGACGCCTTTAACGCGCTGGAGGCAAAGTTCCGCGAAGCCTTTGAGGGCGAGGAGGGCAAGAAGCTGGCCGAAGCCATGCAGGTGGCGCAGAACGTGGGCTCCACGCTGCGCCCGACGCCGGAGATGGTCGAGATCATCGAAAACGTCAAAAAGTTCCGCGAGGCGCTGGAGACCATCCGCGACTTCGGCGAGAAGATGAAGAAGTACGCCGATTCCTTCGGCACCATCGACGGCCGCAGCGCCTTCAAGCTCTATGACACCTACGGCTTCCCCATCGAGCTGACGATGGAGATGGCGCACGAAAAGGGCATCGAGGTGGACGAGAAAGGCTTTGAGGAGCGCTTCAAGCAGCATCAGGCCACCAGCCACGCCGGCGCGGAGCAGCGCTTCAAGGGCGGCCTGGCCGACAACACCGAGGAGACCGCCAAATTGCACACCGCCACGCACCTTCTGCACGCAGCGCTGCGCAAGGTGCTGGGCAACGAGGTGGCGCAGAAGGGCTCCAACATCACCGCCGAGCGCCTGCGCTTCGACTTCTCCTTCGGCCGCAAGATGACGCCGGAAGAGATCGCCGAGGTGGAGCGCCTGGTCAACGAGGCGATCCAGGCCAAGGTGCCCGTCACCTGCGAGGAAATGACCGTGGACGAGGCCAAGGCGCAGGGCGCCATCGGCCTGTTCACCTCCAAGTACGGCGATCGCGTCAAGGTGTACACCATGGGCGACTTCTCCAAGGAGATCTGCGGCGGCCCGCATGCCAGCAACACCGGCGACCTCAAATCCTTCAAGATCAAGAAGGAAGAGAGCTCTTCCGCCGGCGTGCGCCGCATCAAGGCCGTCATCGGACAGTAAAAAACGCTTTGTCTCGCCCCGCGCGCAAGCGGGGCGGACTTTTGGGCTTTATGGGAGGGAATGACCATGCCGAAATTTTCCGCGATGAGCCTTGCCGAACTGACCCGGCCCGGCGGCTATGACTGCGCCTGCGGCAAGCGCCACGCCGTCGATCTGCCCTGGCTGCGCATCGGCCGCGGGGCGCTGGAGGCGCTCCCTGAGGCGCTTGAAGCCGTGAACGCCAGGCGCCCCTTCGTGGTCTGCGACGACAACACATACCGAGCCGCGGGCGCGCGCGTGGAGGAAGTGCTCTCCAAAGCGGGCGTGCCCTTCCAGACCTACATCGTCCCCTGCCGGCACGACCGCATCGCCCCCTCGGAATGGGAGCTCGGCTCGATGATGATGCACTTCGATCCCGCCTGCGACTTCATCCTCGGCGTCGGCTCGGGCGTGGTCAACGACCTGTGCAAGGTGTTCGCCCATGCCGCGGGGCGCAAGAGCGGCATCGTCGGCACCGCGCCCTCCATGGACGGCTTTGCCTCCAATTCCGCCTCCATGGAGGTCAACAACGTCAAATTGACGCTGTACAACGCCTCTCCCGCCTTCATCCTGCTGGATACCGAGATCCTCGCGCAGGCCCCGGAGCGCATGCTCTGGGCGGGGCTGGGCGACATGGCGGCCAAGTACTGCTCCATCTGCGAATGGCGCATCGCCAACATCGTCATCGGCGAGTACTACTGCGAAGAAGTGGCGGACATGATGCGCGTGTCGCTGAAAAAGATCATGGCCGCCGCGCCGCGGCTGATGAGCCGCGACCCCGACGCCGTGCAGCCCATCGCCGAAGGTCTGGTAACGGCAGGACTGGCCATGGCCTACGCGCAGGTCTCGCGCCCGGCCTCGGGGCTGGAGCACTACTTCTCCCACGTCTGGGAGATGCAGGCGCTGGAGCGCGGCGTGCCCTACGACCTGCACGGCATACAGGTGGGCGTGGGCACGATGCTGACGTTGCAGGCGCTTGCATGGCTTAAGCAGGTCAAGCCCGACCGCGCGCGCGCCGAGAAGCACATGCGTGACTTTGACGAGGGCGCGTGGGCGGAGAACATCCGCCGCATCTTCGGCAAGACCGCCGACGAGATATTGCGCGCGGAGAAAAAGTACCGCAAGAACGATCCCGCCGCGCATCAGAAGCGGCTGGACGTCATCCTTTCCCGCTGGGACGAGATCCTGCGCGCCATCGACGAGGAGCTGCCCGCGCCCGAAGCGCTGCGCGCTATCCTCGCGCCCACCGGCATGCCGCTGGCTCCCGCGGACATCGGCATCTCTGCGCAGGACGTGGCCGACGCCTTTGTCGGCTCGCGCGACATCCGCGACAAGTACCTGTGCAGCTCGCTTCTGTGGGATCTCGGCCTCATGGATGAGTTCGCGCAGCGGCTCAAGGACGCGCAGGCGTAAGGCGCGGCAGGAGCGCGCCCGGAAAAAGGAAAGCCCTGTTCCCCTTATCGGAGAGCAGGGCTTTTGCGATGGAAATATGCCGTTATTCCTCCGCGGTGAGCGGATAGACCGCTTCCAGCGCCAGCGTGAGGTGATCGAGGAGTTCTTCTTCGCTCAGGTAGAGGCTCTCGGTGTAGGCGGCGAGTTCTTCCGCGGTCACGGCGGTCTCGGTCTCGCCGGAAACGACGACGCCGAAGGCGATGGCGTAATTGTCGTTCATATCCGAAGCGGTATAGGCCGTCAGCAGCTGCTCGCAGGCGTAGGGGCCGGCGGTCTCGGCCTCTGTCGCGGCCTCCGCGTCTGTCTCAGCTTCCGCGTCCGTCGCGGCTTCCGCGGCGCTTGCGTCTTCCGTGGCCGGCTCCGCGTCGGGCTGCGCAGTCGCTTCGGCGGCGGTCTCCTCGGTGGCGGTCTCCTCGGTGGAGCTCTCCTCGGCGGCGGTCTCCTCAGTCGCTTCGGCGGCGTCTTCCGCGTCGGTCGCCTCAGCATCCGTGTCCGCGGTCTCTTCCGTGGTCTGCGGCACGTATTCGTTCGTGCTGATGATGTAGTAGACCGTGCGGCCGTCGATCTCCGTCTCCTGAACGCCGTTGGGAGCGGTGCCGAAATAGGTGGGGTTGGCCGAGTAATTCCACAGCGCGGTCGTGGCCAGCTGCTCAGGCGTGTCCCCGCCTGCGGAGATGCGCAGGTAATCCACCGGGGAATCCTCGTCTTCGGGCCGGTAAATATAAGATGCCCTGTTCGCGTCCACGGTGTTCTCACTGCGTTCGCGCGTATATCCGGCGATCTCGCCGACTTCACCGACCTTGAAGTGCTTGACCTCGTCGCCGATGGACTCGGAGGTGATGAGGCTGGTCTCCAGGTTCTCCGTCTGCGCGACGCCATCGACCATCTCGAGGGAGCCGTCGTCATAGAGGAGGTTGAACAGGAGGATCGCCAGCGCGATCACCGCGACGATCACGACCAGCGCGATGATCTCCTTCTTGGTCAGGAACGGTTTTTTCTGCTCTGTTTTGCGGTAGCCCTTGGAGCGGGCGGAGGTCTTGGCCTTCTTTGCCATGGGGATCAGTCCTTTCCTGCTTTGCACGGTTTGAAAGATATTTTATCACACTTTTCGCCGTTTGTCCACACGAAAACCCCTTGCGCGCAGAAAGAAAGCCGGCGCCCCAACCGTGTGGGACGCCGGCTCGCGTTCGCCAAAGCGACGCAACGGCGCTTCTTAGAAGCGGCCCTGACGATGCGCCTCGAAGCAGGCACGGCAGTAGACCGGACGGTCTCCGCGCGGCTGGAAGGGCACCTGCGTGGGCTGGCCGCAGCCATCGCAGATCACATCGTACATCTGACGCTCGCCACG
>DVGE01000108.1 GCA_018712885.1 Candidatus Pullichristensenella stercoripullorum
GATCTTCAGTTCGGCTTTTTGAAGGCTGATGGTCACCGTGTCGCTCTGCACGCTGTTGCCGCTTTCGTCTTTGACGATACAGTAGAGCTGGCGTCCGTCGCGCGTGGCATCCATCCGCGTCGAGTAGGCCGCCGTGGCGATGGAGGATTTGTAGAATTTCGTCGAGCCGGGGGTGGCGTACCACCATTCGTAGGTAAGCTTTTCGCCTTCCGCTTCCACGGTCACGTGCACGAGTTCGCCGTCCAGCGCCATCGCGTCTTCCGGCTGCTTCGTGATCTTCAGTTCGGCTTTTTGAAGGCTGATGGTCACTGTGTTGCTCTGGACGCTGTTGCCGCTTTCGTCTTTGACGACGCAGTAGAGCTGACGACCGTCGCGCGTGGCATCCATCCGCGTCGAGTAGGTCGCCGTGGTGATGGAGGATTTATAGAATTTCGTCGAACCGGCGAGGGCGTACCACCATTCGTAGGTAAGGCCTTCGCCTTCCGCTTCCACCGTCACGCGCACGACTTCACCGTCCGACGCGCTCGCGTCTTCCGGCTGCTTTGTGATCTTCAGTTCGATCGCTCGGGCGGCGCGGGACGCCGTCTGAAGGCGCGGGACGTTGTTCGCGGGCTGCAACGACGCTTCCGGCTCTTCGCTGCCTTGCGGCGCTTCGGGCTTGGGCGCTTCGGCTGTCTCAGTCAGTTCTTCCGCCTCGGTCGACGACTCAGCTTCGCTCGGCGCCTCCGCCTCGGCGTTCACATCGGCTTTGAGCGCTTCGGGCGACGTCGCTTCTTCCTTGGCCGTGTCGCCCTCCTCGGCGTTCACGCCCGTTTTTGCTTCTTCAAGTTGCTCTATCGGTTCTTGCGGCTCATCTTCTTCGATGACCAGGCGAAAAACAACCGCCGTTTCTGCGCTTCGGCCATCCTCCGCTTCCGCGATGATGTGCAGTATGTACCATTCCTCCGGGTAGTCTTCCGTTTCCAGACGCACGCTCGTGCGCTCCGTCTCTTCCAACGGTTCCCGGCTTCGCTCCGCGCCGTCGATGAGCTCCCCTACCTCGACGCGGTACTGTTGCGCGCCTTCCACCGCTTCCCAGGCGATGGTCACTTCGCGCTCCTCCGCCGCGCAGGGGATGCTCAAGCGCTCATTGCGGTATTCCCAATCGCCGCGCAGTTTGATCTCCGGCGCGCTCAGCGCCGGGGCCTCTGTCGGCGCGGGTGTGGGGACATCCGCAGAAACGGTAACCGGCGCCTCCGTCGGTTCAGCCGTAGGCGCGGCCGTGGGTGCCTCTGTCGGCGCTTCCGTCGGCGCTTCTGTCGGGGCTTCCGTTGGGGCCTCTGTCGGGGCCTCTGTCGGCGCTTCTGTCGGGGCCTCTGTCGGGGCCTCCGTCGGCGCTTCCGTCGGCGCTTCCGTCAGGGCCTCTGTCGGCGCTTCCGTCGGCGCGGGCGTCGGTGCTTCCGTCGGCGCGGCTGTCGGTGCTTCTGTCGGCGCCTGCGTCGCCTGCTCCATGATCGTTTCCACGAGCTCCAACTGCTCCGCCGTCGCTGACGTCCAGCCGAACGGCACGCTCGTCAACAGCATCGCCAATGCCAGGATCGCACTTAGTATGTTTCGCTTCTTCATTCTTCGCCCTCTCCTTCTTCCACCCTTTACGGAATTTTCCGCAATTTGCAATTATATACTTGATTCGCCGTTCGCAATGATTTTTCCTGTTGTAACCTTGAATATTGAAAATATTAATCAAGCAATTACAGCGTGATCGTCTTGCCCATACGAGGACGAACGCAAAGATGTTCCGCGGGAAGGAAACGAAGCGTCGGCGAAACAGCGCGCGGATCGCTCTCGTCACAAAGGCCGAGCCCCGGCCAGTGACCGCGGGATCGACTTTTTTGCAAACGCCGCCCATCCTTCGCTGCGGGACGGACGGCGTTCAAGCGTCGGAAGGGGCGGCGCGGTCATTCCTTTTTCCAGAGTTCCACGGTGGCGATGCGCGGCTCGAAGCAGCAGGTGGGGCGGACGCAGACGATGCGCACGCCGCTCGCCCGTTGCGGGCCGACTTTCAGGAAAGTGGCGAGGACGCTCGTCTTTCCGTGCAATCCCAGCGGGCCGATGTCCGCTTCGTTGACCCTTTGGGTGATCTCCTGTTCCATGGGGCTCTGGACGTCGTATCTGCCGTCCGCCTGCGCCTGGAGCATCATCGCGGCGGCTTCGAAGTGGCTCCTGCCGATGCCGACGGCGAGCGTACACGGCGAGCAGCCGAGCTGCGCCACGCCCTCCGTGGCCCAGTGCACAATCTCATCGAGCACGACCTGCGTGTCGTGCTTGTGGAAGACGCGATAGGTCCTGGCGCGGATGGCCGGCCCGCCGCCGAACATGAGGATGTGCAGGCGGACGACGGGCTCCTCGCAGCTACGCAGGAGGATCGGCGCGGGCTTTACGCCGGCGCTGTCCGGGTCCAGGCCGCCAGACTGGTCGATCCGCTGGCTGTCTTCGCCCATGATCCCCATCGGGCGGCCCGGGAGCTTGCGCAGCCCCTCGGCGACGCCCTCGCGGATGGCATCGAGCATGTAGCCGCTCACCGCGGCCTCCTGCCCGACTTCCAGAAGCAGGTGCGGTATGCCCGTATCATCGCAGAGCGGCGCGCGGTCCTTTTCCGCAGCTTCCGCGTTTTCCAGGATCGTTTCCAACACCCACTTGGCCTTTTCGTCGGTCTCGTTGGCGATGGCGCGTGCGTAGGCCGCCTTCTTATCCGCGCGGAACGTGGAGCCGGCCTCCACCAGCGCGTCCCGGACGAGGGCGATGATCGTTTCCCGTTCAAAGTTCATAAATGCTCCTCCCCTGCGCCGCCGCGATGATCGCGGGGTAGCGTTCGACCTTCAGCCTGTAGAGCGCCTCCATGCCCAGCTCGGGGAAGGCGACCAGTTCCTGGGAAAGCGTCTTCGCGCCCAGGAGCGCGGTGACCGGGGGGATCACGGCGTAGACCGCGCCCTCGCGCGCCAGAGCCGCGACGGTCTCGGGGTGGATCTTTCCCTTGCCGAGATGCAGCTTTACGCCCGCCTGCGACAGCGGCTCGATGCTGCTTTCGATCTCCAATTTGTTGCTGGACGTCGGGCCGACGCCGGCGGGACTGACGGCTGTGTGAAAGATGACGCTGCCGCGCAGATCGACGCCGAGCGCGTCCTGCCTGCCCGCTTTGACACATTCCACGACCTTGGGCAGGACCGCGTCGCGGCCGCAGAGTATGTAGCCCGTGATCTCCACCGTGTCCCCCACCCGCAGGGCGGCGGCGACCTCATCCCGGATGGGCGTGCTGATCTGGATCGTCATAAACTTCCTCCCCAAATACGTCTTCGCGGCTCCGACGCGCCGGATGGCGTCTGAGCCGCGAGAATTTGTGTGTATATCATTCGTTTACCGCAAAGAGCTTCACATAGGCCCCCTCATTCTCGATCACGCCATATGCCCTGGCGCGGTTGACGACCTTCCTAGCCCAGTTGGTGTGCGGCTTGACTTCATTCATCTTGTTGGCGCCAGAGCCCTTGACCACGCCGCCCTGCGTGTGGCCGAGGATCATGCAGGCGTCGTCGTACTCCTCCTTGGTGACGGCCATCAGCGCGTTGACAAACTTCACGTGCGTCGGGTGGATGACCGTGCGGCCGACAAAGCCGTTGGCCTTGTCGAGGATCACTTCGCGCAGCAGGCCGTCGATCTCATTGTTGACGATGGGCAGGCGCTTCATCAGGTAGTCCTCAAGGCCGTGCTTGGGCAGTTCTTCGAACATCAGTTCCTTCGGGGCGCGGAAATACTCCCAGACCGGGCCGGAAATGACGTAATCGTTGTTGCGGCCGCAGACGTTGATGATGTCGGAGAGACATTCGCGCACCGTCATGATGTCGTAGATCGAATAATCCACGCCGCGGCGGACGCCGAAAACGGAAGAAAAGTCCGTGCCGCCCACGCGCACCTGCAGAACGAGGTCGCGGTACTTGTCGAGTATCTTCTTGATGCCCAACAGCTGCGTCATGCGGCTTTCCTTATAGGCGGCCTCGGGATCTTCGATGATGGGCATGCCGTAGAGTATCTCGCCGAAACGCTCGTTGAGATCGCGCAGGTAGGCGTAGTACTCATAGCCGTTTTCCGCGTTGAACTTGGGGAAGTTGACGCCGCAAAGAGAGCGCACCTGCGCCTTGGTCAGCCCTTGCGCGAAGTGCTTGAACTGGGCGAGGTTGCGCACGCGAACAAAGATGAGCGGCACCCGGTCGGCGGAAAGCTCGCCGCGATCCACGGCGGCCGTCACCGTTTCGAGCAGCTTGTGCACGTTCTCTTCCGCGGCCTCGACCTGATCTTCCGGGCAGGCGTCCTCAAAGCAGAGGACGATGGTGGTCAGCCCCGGCATCGCGTTGGAGAGTATCTTGGGGGCGAAATCCTTCGTGCCGGGCATGTACATCGTCGCTCCCAGGCAGTACTGAAGGAGCTCCCGATCTGTATATTTATTGAAGCTCTCAGGCTCCACAACGAACTTGAAATCCGGGTTGTACAAATGGTGTCTCATGGTCTTGCGCGCTCCTTTCTGCGCTGAACGTCGCTGTCGCTCGCGGAAAGCCTCAGAGCAGGCTGCCCCTGGGCGACCAGACCGCCTCGGGGTAGTACTCGTCGAGCATCCGCTTGACCAGGCTGCACTGCTTCGCCCGCTTGCGCGCGTCGTCTTCGGTGCTGTCCCAGCTGTGGGTGGCGGCCACTGAGCCGCCGGTCTTGAGGTAGATGGGCGCGGCGACGCGCACCATTTCCGGCACTTCGTAGTGGCGGATGAAGCCGCCCGTGGATTTGGGGTTCTCCGTGTGGATGTCCAGCGGGCAATCGACGGCCTGACGCATAGCCGCGAGCATTTGCAGCTGGATGTCGCGCACGGGATTGATGGAATCCGCGCCGATGCTCTCCAGCAGCTTTGCCGAAGCGGGGTTGCCGTGGCCGGCGTGGGCGGAGACTTTGAAGTGGCAGTCCGCCGGGATCTCGCCATCCTTGCGCATCTGGCCCAGCACCCACAGGCAGCCCTCATCGTACACGAGGAAGCCGCGGCAGCCCAGCCGCGCCGCGCGCTTGACGTCCTCGATGGCGCGCACGATCTGCTCCTGCCCGCGCAGGCGGTAGCCCATGCGCACGCCTTCTTCGGTATGCACGGAGGCGGAGGTGTCCGTGGTGGCGCGCGGGCCGATCGCAAGGATCAGATCCGTCTGCCACTGGTGGGCGAGCTCCACCATCTTGGCGATCTCTTCATCCGTAAGGCGCATGATGCCCTGCGTCTGCGTGACGCGGTGGAGATACAGGCCATAGCTGTCCATGGCCTCCAGGAGCGCCTTCATCACCTTCGGCCCCTGGATGCCAGGCACCTCAAAGCGATACTGGCCGCCATCCTTGAACCGCTTTTGGGAAGTGGGCAGATCGTAGGCGTCGCCCCCCGGCAGGCCGATCGACTTCAGATATTCGCGCGTTTTATCCATGCTGTTCATGCTGTTTCCTCCTTTTGGCTTCGCGCAGCCGACAGTAGCGCATTTTAAGAATTCAGTGTATCCATCAGGCCGTCAATGGCCTCTCTGTGGGAAAAGTCCAGCGGCGGCAGTTTGCCGCTGAGCCCTTTGTGGATGCGCACATCGAGAAACGCCGCCCGACGCGCGCCGGAAAGCGACTTCAACGCCTGGATGAGCCCGGCGCGATCAGTGACCGGCGCGCCGATGGTCTCATAGCCGCATGCTTCGGCGATGCGGGTGAAGTCGATCAACTGGCCCGCCGAGGGCTGGCCGCCGACCGATTCATGCGCGCCGTTGTTGAGCACCACGTGCAAAAAGTTCGGCGCCGAGACTTTGCTGGCCATGGTCATCGCGCCCAGGTGCATGATGGCCGCGGAATCCCCGTCCAGGCAGACCACCTTGCGCTCCGGCCGCGCCAGCGCGATGCCGAGCGCCACAGATGAGGCGTGGCCCATGGAGCCGACGTTGAGGAAGTCGTGCTCGCCGCCCTCGCCGCGCCGCTTGCGCAAAAAGAAGATCTCGCGGGTGGCCCTGCCCGTGGTCGCCGAGTAGATGGTGTCGGCGGGGAGCTGCTCCAGGATCGTTTCGATGGCCTCTTCCCGGCTCATCGGGTACGTCTCATCGCGATTGTTGCCCTTTTCGCCGGCCATGACGCCCTTGGGCGCGATCAGCGCGTAGGGGCGGCGGTCCGCCGCGCAGGAAGCCACCGCGGTCTTGAGCGTTCGCGCGAATTTCTCGTCGTCGTCTTCGAGGATCGCGTAGGGAATGTGCAAAAGCTCCAAAAGCCCGCAGGTGATCTCGCCCTGCAATTCGTGCTGCGGCCAGTCCCCGGAACCGGGGCGACCGCGCCAGCCGATGAGCAACAGCATCGGCACGGCGTAGACGTGTTCATCCACGAGCGAAGCCAGAGGATTGACGGCGTTGCCCATGCCGCTGTTTTGCATATATACCAGCGGGAGCTCCCGCGTGGCGAAGTAGTGCCCGGCGGCGAGCGCTATGGCGTTGCCCTCGTTGGCCGCGATGACGTTGCGCTCCGCGCAGTTTTGCAAGGCATAGTTGCAAAAGCCGTTGAGATAGGAATCCGGCACGCCGGTGAAGAATGTCACGCCCTCTTCGCGCAGGGCGTCAAACACGCGCTTTTGATCCAGCATTGTTCCGCCTCCTGTTATTTCGCGCCTTTGTAAAGCGTAAAGTACTCAGGGCTGTCCGCCTTGCACAGTGCCCACGCCTGCTCAAACGCCTGCGTGATAGCTTCGGGCAGAGGGCCGGCCTTGAGCGCCGCCATGTTCTGCCGAAGATGGTCGAGCTTGGAGGCGCCGATGATGATGGCGTTCCCATCGCCGCGCGTGAGCATGGAGTGCCAGGCAAGCCAGCGGTAGGTCGCCTCGATGGTCGTGATGCCCTGCGCTTCGCAGGCTGCCCTGAGCAGGGCCACGGCGTCGAAATAGCTCTTCTTCCAATACCTGCCCTGATAGTTGGGGCGATGGGTGAAGCGGCCGTCCGTGGGAGCGTCCTCAAAGTGGGCGTAGCGGCCGGTGAGAAGCCCGCCCGCCAGGGGGTTGTAGGCGCAAAAGCGCAGGCCGAAGTGGTCGAGCGCCGCCTTCAGCTCCGTTTCCGCCTTTCTGGTCAGCGGGTTGTAGATCCCCTCGTAGACCGTCGGCAGCACCCAGCCGTTGGATCTGCAGATGTGCCAGGCGTCCGCCACCATCCATGCGGGGAAGTTACTCAAACCCAGCTCCTTGAACTTGCCCTGCCGGTGCAGCTCGGCGCAGGCTTCGAGGACGGAAGCGACCGGCGTGTTGGGGTCGGGAAAATGCAGATAGAATATGTCCACGCAGTCGGTCCCGAGCCGTTGCAGCGAGGTGTTCAACTGATCGCGGGCCGCCGCGCCGTCCAGCCGGCCGGAAATGCGCGGATTGACCTTGGTGGCGATCCTGACCTTTTCCCTGCCGATGGCGCGCAGCGCTTCTCCCAGAAGCTGTTCGCAGCGCCCCTCGTTGTAGACATAGGCCGTGTCCAGCTCGTCATAGCCGGCCTCGAGGAAGACGCGGATGAACGCCTCCACGTCCGGCGCGAACACCGATTCGCCGAAGGTCATCGTACCCAGAACGAGTTTTACGTTTTCCATTCCTGTCTCCTTACAGATGTTTGAGAATATCTTCCGCCGTCGCGTCGCCACGGTGGGACACGGCCTCGAAGACTGCCGCGCTGTCCGCGGGCGCGACGCCGGCAAAGGCCATCAGCCCATCGTAGCGGTCGCGGAATTCTGCGTCGCTGAGCGGGTTTTCCGGCTCGCCCTTGGGGTGATCGACGCGCGCGGAGACCTGGACGCCGTCGCGCAGGCGAATGGAGACGATGGCGGCCTGCACATCCGGGAAAGCGGCGCTGAGCGCGTCGTCTTCATGGACGGCGACCTTTTCCGTCAGCGCCCGCACGTTCGCATTTTGCACGATCTCCTCGCTGAACTCCTGCAAGCCGGCCCTGCCGTAAAGCAGGCCCACGGCGGTGCTGTATGGGATGCTCATCTTGGCCGAATACGGCCCGGGGATGCGCGTGTGCTCATGGCCGGGGATGGCCAGCGCGTATGTGCGCACATCGACGCTCTCAATGTCCTCCGGACGCAGGCCATGCTCGTTGCGCAGACGGATCGCCGCCTCCACCGCGGGATGGGTGTAACGGCAGGAGGCGTAGGGCTTGGTGTAGCTTTTCTGGATCGCGTATGTCCCCTTCTGACACAGGGGGAGCAGCTCGACGTCCGCCTTGCCGGTCATCATTTTGAGGTAACCGCGCTTTCCGCCCAGCGGATCCGCCGGGCCCTCAAAGCCCGCTTTCGCCAGCCGCAGGGCGGTGAGAGCCAAAAGCGCGGTCTTGGCCACGTTGTAGGGTTTGAGCTCGGAGCCGTCGTCCAGCGCTGCGAGCATACCCGTGGCTGACACACACGCCGCCGCAAACGCGCGAGCGCGCTCCTCAGGCGTGAAACCCAGCATGTACGCCGCAGCCAGCGTCGCGCCCAGCGCCCCGCAGGTGCCTGTGGCGTGGTAGCCGAGCGCCTTGTGGCCCGGCTGGATCGACACGGCCATCGTATAAGAGGTTTCATAGCCAATCACGGCGGAGCGCAGCAAGCGGTCGACGCTCGTTCCGCAACGCTGAGCCAGAGGAAGCAACAGCGAAAAAATCGGCGAGCCGAGATGGATAATCCCGGCGTTGGTACCGTCATCCATATCCAGCGCATGCCCATTCAGGCCATTGAGGAAAACAGCCTCCATGAGCGCCAGTTTCTTGCCCATGCCGATCGCAGTAAACTCGCCCGGCTCCGGCTGTGAAAATGCCATATATCGGCGTAATTTTTCCCGTTGGAAAGCCGCGCCAGCGCAGGTCACCGCCAAATAATCCAACAGGGAACGCTTTGCGCGCTCAAGCGTCTTTCCTGGTATTTCGCGTTCTTGCAGCGCGTTTATATCCGCCAGGAAAGCCATTGTTCTATTCATGAATACATCCTCCGTTGGCGTATCATTTGCCGCCATATCTTGCCGAGCAAACCTATTTTGCGACACTCTTAGGTGTTTTGCGCTTTTTTAGGAGTGCAGATATCTTGTGCAGCATATTTTTGAGCAACTGCCAGTTCAGCGCTATACCCACGATCATACCGAAAGCAAAGTTTCCGAGATAGAACGGCAAACTCTGGAAGCAACAGACGACGCACTGTACCGCAAGCAGCGCGCAGACAATGAGTATATGCTTCCAGTCGTAGGTAATATCGACCAGGCCCCTGACACCGCGCAGGCGCACTGCGCAAAGGCAGAAATAACTCGCCAGTGTAGACAGGGAGGCCGCATACAGGCCAATGGGCTTGATAAGCGCCACTGTCAGCACCAGGTGCAATACCGCGGCAATAACCGTGGTAATCCCCACGCTCTTCGTCTTTTTGAAAGCCACAAAAATACCGCCCCAGAAAGTAGAAAGCGTATAGAAGAACATACCCATATAGAGGATGGGGATATGGATGTACGCTTCTGCATAATCGCCGCGCACCAACAATTTGAAAAGGAATGGCGTAAAGC
>DVGE01000109.1 GCA_018712885.1 Candidatus Pullichristensenella stercoripullorum
TAATCGAATTTGGTCACATCGATGGGTTCCAGAAGCAGGCCGAGGTCAACCAGCCCCTTATCCAGGCGGTCTTTGATGCTGTCCACATTTTCGTTGTAGAGCGTGAACTGCACCGCGGGGTATTTTTCGGAAAACGCTTTGATGAGTTTGGCCAGCGTCTGGGCGCCTGCCACCTCGGAAGCGCCGATGACGACCATGCCGCTGATGTCGCTTTGCCGCTCGACAAAGGATTTTTCCAGCCGGTCTGCCAGATCGACGATCTCCTGCGCCCGCTGGCGAAAAAAGATACCATCGTCGGTCAGCGTCAGGCCGTTTTTGCCCCGCAGCATCAGCGTCACGCCCAATTCCCGCTCCAGATCCATCATCTGGCGGCTGAGCGTTGGCTGCGTCACATGTAGCATATCCGCGGCCCGGGTCATATTTTCTTCCTGCGCGGCGGCAAGGAAATAGCGCAGCGTGCGAAGCTCCATCCTAGTCACTCTCCCGTCCTGCATCATCATAGCATATCCGGCCGCCGCTTTCAACGCCTTGCCGTTTCTATCCGTGGTATAAACACTTCAGCGGGAGTCAAACAACGGTCGGATGGCCGACGCGCGCCGCAGCGCCGGAACGCCGCACAACAAACGCGCCATCCGCGAACAGACGGATGGCGCGTTTCCTTTCACCGCTCCCTAATCCCTTTCCCACTCCAGCAGTCTCCCCGTGCGGGCGTCCAGCTCGAATTCGTATTCCTGCCCGTCCAGCCAGGCGTCGCCCTCGTAGAGCAGCATGCCGTCGTCCTCGTCCATCTCCATGCCGTCCAGCTGCGCGCCGGGGCGCAGGAGCGAGAGCGTCTGACTGGCGCCGGCAAAGGTCAGCTGGCCGTTTATCAGGAACTGCCCGAAGGTGAGCGAGCCGGCGGCGAGATGGCCCGCGGGGTCGAATATCCCCCAGCCGGCGGCGGCCTCGCCGACAAACCACAATTTCGCCGCGCCGCTTCCCTCCTCCGCGCGCACCACCAGCGCGGTAGCGTCGATGGCTTTGAGCGCCGCCTCCGCCTCGGCGCGGCTCATGAGCGCGCTTTCCGCGCTTTCGGCTTCGCTGCGCAAAGAGAGCGCCTGTCCCGCCGCGTCCAGTTGCAGCGTCCAGTGGCCGCCGCCCGATGCGTAGGTGTGCGTCTGTCCGGCCGCCGTCTCTTGCGTGGCTGCGAGGGCCGCGTCCGCGGACAGCCACGCAAGAAAGGCGTCCTCCACCCAAGCGGCGCGCGCCGCGAGGGGGGCGAATATCGTCATCAGGCATAGCGTCAGGGCAAGTATCCTTCGCATGTCGTTCTCCTCTCCCGGGCGCGCCCGGCGTCGTTTGTCAGGCTTCCTGTTCCTCCCGCGCCCGCGGCAGGACGATGATAAAGCGGCTGCCCACGCCCGGCGCGCTCTCGGCCTCGACGCTGCCGCCGTGCAGTTTGGCGATCAATTGCACCAGCGAAAGCCCCAGCCCCGCGCCGCCGGCGTTGCGCGAGCGGTCGCCCTGATAGAAGCGCTCGAAGATGTGGGGAAGAGCGTCCGGTTCGATGCCGGGGCCGTCGTCCTCCACGATGAGGCGGGCCGTTTCGCCCTCCGCGTGCGCGGCGATGCGTATATGCCCGCCCTCGCGCCCGTATTTGACGGCGTTCTCCGCCAGGTTGAGCAGCGCCTGCGTGAGCATGGTCTGGTCGCACATCGCCCACACGGGGCCGTTCGCGGCGCACTCCACCGTCATGCCCCGCGCCGCCGCGCTTTCCTCCACCTGCATGGCGGCCACTTCGGCGATGTCGGCAAGGTCGATGCGCTCCATCTCCAGCCGCGTCTGCCCCGCGTCCATGCGCGTCAGCGCCAGCAGCCGGCCGATGAGCGTGGACATCTGCCCCGCGCGCAGGCGTATGTCGCGCAGCGCTTCTTCCTTGTCCTCCCCGGTGGCGATGTCGGAGAGGGCGAAGTCCGCCTGCGCGAGGATGGCGGCCACGGGCGTGCGCAATTCGTGCGAGGCGTCCGAGGTAAAGCGCCGCTCGCGCTCAAAGGAGTGCTCGAGGCGGTCGAGCATGTCGTCGAACACTTTGGCGATTCGGTAGAGTTCGTCGCGCGCCCCCTGCAGCCCGATACGCTTTTGCAGGTCTTTTCCGTCGATGATGCTTTCCGCCGTGCGTGCGATGCGCGTGACCGGGCGGAAGGCGCGCCGGGCGATGAAGTACCCGCCCACGCCGGCGACCACCACCAGCGCCGGAAGCAGCGCCAGCAGCAGGGTGGCGCTCATGTCGTTCAAATTGGCGGCGGCGTCGGCGGAGATGTAGCAGCGCAGCCAGATATCCTCCGCGTCGGGGAAGGACATGCGCGTGTCCAGCACATACCAGCGCTCGCCGGAGCGCTCCGCGGCCGGGCGGATGACATTTTCCTCAAAGGGCAGGTCAAAGCGCCACTTGCCGTAGATGAGGTCGCCCGATCGCGTGTAGAGCGAAACGCGCACGCTGGGCAGGTCGTCCAGATTGCGGTCGATCTCCAATTCGCCGTCCTCCATGCGCACGTCGTTGAGCGCCAGCTGCGTCGTGCCGACGAGCGCTTCCTCATAGTAGTTGTCCATCATCCGCTGGGCGCTCCAGAACAGCGCGCCCGCGGCCAGCAGGGCGATGAGCGCCACTAAAAGCGTGTACCAGAAGGTGACGCGCGCCTTGATCGACAGCCGCTTCACGCTTCCTCCCGCAGGACATAGCCCGCGCCGCGCACCGTGTGGATGAGCTTGGTCGAAAAGCCCTCGTCGATCTTCTTGCGCAGATAGCGTATGTAGACGTCCACCATGTTGGAAGCGCCCTCGTAGTCATAGCTGAAGATGTTCTGCTCGATGCGCTCGCGGGAGAGCACCGCGCCCTGATTGCGCATCAGGTACTCCAAGAGCGCGTATTCGCGCCCGGTGAGGGGGATGGGCTTGCCGCCGCGGGTAACTTTCTGCGCCGATGTGTCCATGGAAAGGTCGCCAAGCGTCAGAACGGCGCTGCCCTCGCTCCTGCCGCGCCGGGAGAGGGCGCGCACGCGGGCCATGACCTCGTCCAGCGCGAAGGGCTTGACGAGGTAATCGTCGCCGCCGGCGTCCAGCCCCTCCACGCGGTCGGCCACGGCGTCGCGGGCGGTGAGGAAGAGCACGGGCGTGCGCACTCCCGCTTCGCGCGCGCGGCGCACGGCGCTGAGACCGTCCTCCACGGGCATCATGATGTCCATGATGGCCACGTCGTAGTCCGTCAGCCGCAGAAGGTCGTAGGCCGCGCCGCCGTCGTGGCAGACGTCCACGCTGTAATGCGCGGCCTCCAGCCGCCGCTTGAGTACAGAGGCGATGCTCCTGTCGTCCTCAGCCACCAGTATGCGCAATTTTGCTCCCTCCATCAAACGGGGCATGCCCCTCCCGCCATGGGAGGGGCTTCCCCGAGGTCATTCGTGGAAAAATCAGTCGTCGTAGGCGGTGAAGGTGAGGCTGGCGGTGCCAAAGGCCGTGTCCTGCGCGGCGCGCACGCCGGTGACGGTGACCATGTACTCGCTGCCGATGTTCAGCGACGATTCCAGACGGGCCTCGATGCTGTCCTCATCCCACTCGTAGATGGTGGCGTTGATGGGCGTGCCGTCGGCGGCGATCACCTGCACGGTGGGGTTCTCATACTGCACCAGCGCGGTGAACTCGATGTCGATCTCGCGGTCGTCGCGGTCGTACTCGACCTTCTTGATCACCGCCGCGCCCTCGGGCGGCACGGTGAAGCTGCCAGAAACGGAGGTGTAGCTGCCGTTGCGCCCCACGCGCACGCCGGAGATGGTGAAGTTATAGGCGGCGTCGGCGGCGAAGTCCGTGATCTGGAAGGCGAGGTCGTCGTCGTCGAGCTGGACGATGGCGGCGGTGACGGGCGCGCCGGAGGCGTCGGTCACGGAGACGGTCGGGTTCTCATAGTTGACGTCCTGCAAAAAGTCCACTTCCACAAAGCCGAATCCTTCATAAGTAACGTACTGTATGGTGGGCACGATGCCGCCATTCGCGGCGGTGAAGGCGTTCTGGGCCAGGGCGGGGACGGCGGCGAGCACGAGGGCCGCGAGCAGCAGGGTGACGATGATCTTCTTCATTTTTGTTTCGCTCCTTTCGATGTACCCATTATACGCCGCGAAGATGAAAGAAAAATGAGAAGATCGCAGATTTCTCCATTTCTGGCAAAAAAGTTTTTTGCCGCCTCAAATGTCCTGCGCGCGGCGCAGCGTGCTTTCGTTGCGCGTGCGGCTGAGGCGCTCGTGCGGCAGGCGCGAGGCGCGGGTGATCAGGTTGATAAAGCAGGTGAATACGAAAATGGCGAACACGCCCAGACAGAGGATGGCCGCCGCGCCCAGGGCAAAAAAGCGCCAGCCCGTGGCGTCGATCATGCCGTTCCAGGCACGAAAGCCCGCCCAGGGCGCGGCCAGCAAAATGAGGTAGAGCGAGATGCAGCGCACGGCCACCTGCCAGAGCTTCGGCCTGCCCCCGTCCTCGCGCGCCAGCCGCACGCGGCAGAGCGCCTTGCCCAGCGTGCGCCCGCCGGTCAGGTACTGGATGAAGATGAAGTAGACAAGCACGCTGGCGATGTAGATAAAGAGGATGCGCCTGCCGCTGCGCGCGCCCAGCGCGGCTGAGACAGGCACGGCCACGAGCGCGCACAGCGCCCAGTCCACTCCCGCCGCCACCGCCGCGCGGAAGATGGAAACGCGCTCGCCCTTGCGGTAGGCCACGCGGTCGAGCCTTTCCTGCGAGGGGAGGATTTTCATCGGCAGCGGGGCGACGAGATAGCCCAACGCCGCCCCCAGCGTGTTGGCGATGAGGTCGTCCACGTCGAAGAGCCGGTAGGGGCGCGGGTAGATGAACAAAAGCCCTGTAAGCTGCAAAAGCTCGATGGAAAGGCTGACCAGAAACCCCCAGCGCACCGTCCCGAAAAAGCTCTGCCGGAAGTAGTAGCGCAGGTAGATGCCCAGGGGGAAGAGCATGGCGACGTTGGCGGCGAGGTGGAAAAAGCTGTCCGTGGTAAGCACCCGCAGCCACGTCTGCGGGTCGTTGGCCTTGAACCCGCCCGCCCGAAGGGCGCTTTTCAGCCCGGCGAAGGGCTCAAGCTGCGCCCACGGCTTCGTCTCCCGCGCCACCTCCTCGATGCTCGGCAGGGGCAGGATGGCGAGGAAGTAGACGCACATCAGATAAAAGATGAACGAATAGACCACCAGGGCGCGGAAAAACAGCACCGCCCCGTAGCGGTGGTAGCTGGAAAGCACATAGGGGATGGTAAACAGCAGCGCCACGAAGGGAAACACCCACATGGCGGTGGAGATGGGGCCGATGTACCCCGCGAGTTGGGACATGTCCTGCCTCCGTCAAGCGTTTCTTCTTTAATATTATAGCATGCCCCGCAGCGCGGGGGCAAGCCGCGCGCGGCGCTTCTAACGCGCTTCTAATCGCGCGGGCGCGGCTCTGCCGCAAACGCCCCTTTATTTGACCATGGCGAAGCGATAGGCCTCGTCGATGAGCGCCATCAGTTCGCCGTCCAGTTCTGCGGCGTTTGCCACCACCGCGTGGTGCGTCCAGCGCCCCGGGTATGCCTCCACGCTCTGCCACACGCGCGGCGAATCGCTCCGATGGGAAAGCCCGAAGGACACCAGCAGATAGCTCTCCGGCGCGCCGCGCAGCCGCCGCCACGGCGGCGATGCCATGGCGAATACATGACGGTTGCGGAAGGACACCTGCGTTTTCGCCGCCTTCAGCGTCATCTTCGGGTAGGCCGCAAACAGTTTTTCCCGCAGGGCGAGATACAGGGGCAGCGCATCCGGCCATTTGTCAAAGAGCATGATCTCGTCTGTGGTCATTTCTCCGTTTCCTCCTCAGCCGTCTCCACCCGCACCTGCAGTTCCGTCAAAAACTCCTCCTCGCGGGCGGTGAAGCGGTTGTCGATGTGGTAAAGCTCCAAAATATCGCCGGTGGGGGAGAGCCCTCGCGCCCGCGCCCAGGAAAGCAGCGCCGCGATGCGCCCGCCCAACTGCCGGTAGCCGCCGCGGTAGAAAAGGCGCGCGTGCGTCCCGCCCGGCAGCGTGAAGTCGCCCGCTTCTCCTTCCTTTAATAGGAAGAACACCGAGCGGTACACGCCTTCCCGCCCGGCGCGTATGTCCTCCGGGGCGATGCTGGCGCCGATCTTCTGCCCGCCCAGGTCGCGGATGGTGTCCGCGTGGCGGCGGTGCAGGCGCTTGATGGCGAAGTCCATCTCCTCGTCGCGGGCGATGTCGGCGTTGAGGCGCAGGCAGGGACGCGGCGGCAGCTCCACAAGGGAGGTCTCACCGTCCTCCACCGACGCGCACGCCTCCAGATGCCGCACGCGCTCGCGGATGGCGCACTCGGCGGCGCGCAGGGCACGCAGCTGAGCGCGGATCAGCCGCCGCTCCTCGCCGAGCAGCTGCAAGGTGTTGCCTACGCTCAGGTCTTTGAGGTATTCCCCGATGCGTTCCATGGAAAAGCCCAAAGAGCGCAGGTCGCGGAGGATGGTCAGGCGGTAGATGTCGTTGAGGTCGTAGATGCGGTAGCCGTTCTCCGCCCTCCGCGGACGGATGAGCCCCAGCTTTTCGTAATAGCGCAGCGCGTCCGGCCCCACGCCGTAGAGCGCGGCGATCTCGTGGATGGTGTAGCTGTCCTTCATATCGCCCTCCGCGCGGAAAAATAACATATTTGCCCTTGACCTTGGTATCATACCAGGGTTTAAGCTGTTTGTAAAGGCCGCTTCCAAGGCTTTTTCATGAAAAAAGCGGCCGATTTTCAAGGAGGAGGATATCCGTGTTTCCCGTCAAACGCCTCCTGCGCGAGGCGCTGTCTCCCCGCCGCGTGGCGCTCATCGCCCTCGGCATGGCCATCACCACCTTCGGCCTGTTCAACATCCACCGCCGCGTGGACGTCACCGAGGGCGGCGTGCTCGGCATGGTGCTTTTGCTCGACCACCACTTCGGCATCCAGCCGTGGCTTTTGACCGCCGTGCTCGACGCGGCCTGCTATTTTCTCGGCTGGCGCGCGCTGGGCACGAAATTCCTCATCCGCTCCGGCGTGGCCACGCTGTGCAGCTCGGCCTTTTTCCGCCTCTGGGAGTTCACCGGCCCCATTTTGCCCGATCTCAGCGCCCAGCCGCTCCTGGCGGCGCTCCTGGGCGGGTGCTTCGTGGGCGTGGGCGTGGGCCTTGTCGTTCGGCAGGGCGGATCTTCCGGCGGCGACGACGCCCTGGCGCTGGTCATCGCCCAAAAGACGAAGTGGCGGCTCTCCCGCGCCTATCTGTTCACCGATCTTACCGTGCTGGCGCTGTCGCTGACCTATATCGCGCCTCTGCGCATCGTCTGGTCGCTTGTCACGGTGACGGTGTCCTCGTTGCTCATCGACTTCGTCAAAAGCGCGGGGCATAGCGAAAAGCGCCAAAACGCATAACATTTTGCGCGTTGCCTTTTGCCGGCGGGGGCGCTATAATGGGGGCGAACACCGCGCGAAAGGAAGCCGCTTATGAAGATCCTCGTCGATACGCACACGCACACCATCGCCTCCGACCACGCCTATTCCACCGTCCTTGAAAACGCCGCGGCCGCGGCGCGCGCGGGGCTGGAAGCGCTGGCCGTCACCGACCACACGCCGCCGCTCACCGACGCGCCGCGGATGTCGCATTTCAGGAACCTGCGCGTGCTCGATCGCGTCATTGACGGCGTGACCATACTGCGCGGCGCGGAGCTCAACATCTGCGACGCGCGCGGCGGTCTTGGCGTCGCCGACAGCGACTTGTCCGACATGGATCTCTGCATCGCCAGCATCCATACCGTGGTCTATGGTTCTCCCGACCCGGCGGAGAATCTGCGCGCCTATCAGGGCGCCATGGAGGACGCGCGCGTGAAGATCATCGGCCATCCCGAGGACGGCCGCGCCCCGGTGGACTTTTTCGCCCTCGCCCGCGCCGCGCGCGACGCCGGGGTGCTCATCGAGGTCAACAATTCCTCGCTGCGCCCCATCAGCTACCGCCAGAACACGCGCGAGAACATGACGGCGCTCTTGCGCGCCTGCGAAGCATGCGGCGCGCACATTTGCCTCGGCACGGACGCCCACTTCGCCCCCGCCGTGGGCCGCTTTGACGAATCGCTCTCCCTGCTTGAGGAGCTGCATTTCCCCGAGGAGCTGGTAGCGAATACGTCGCTTGAAAAATTCCTTGACTTTATCAGACGCAGATCGTAAACGCGCGCCCCGCCCGGGGCGTTTTTCTTTGCCAACGTTAAAATATTTACGCCCATGCTATCTTCTGGCAAAATGGCTTGACATTTCCAGTTCCCGGCATTATGATTATTTAGCCTAATTAAACGTTTGGGAGGCGCGCGATGGACCCCGATCTTGCCACGCTCAACGAGCTGTTCACCACC
>DVGE01000110.1 GCA_018712885.1 Candidatus Pullichristensenella stercoripullorum
GCTGTTCCAGTATTCGGGGTTGTTGGCGAAGTCCGCCTCCATCAATTCCCGGTGGCCCTCGCCCGTCTCGCTCATGCCCACGCAGAGCACGAGGTCGGGATTGTAGGAAAGGGCGGTCTCGTAGTCGAGCTGCACCATGGAAGATGCGTCGTTTTCATAGACATTGGTCAGGCCGATCATCTCCGCCATGGAGCCGAGCGTGCCGTCGCTGGTCTGGATGTAGTGGGAGGGCGGCGAGGACTGCAGCACCATCACCGTCTTGCCCTCGAGCTGCGCGCGCACGTCCTCCAGCCGCGCTTCCAGATCGTCAAAGCGCTGGAGCATGGCCGCGCCCGCCTCGCTGTCCGCGCCAAAGGCGTTGACCAGCGCTTCGGTTTGCATCTTGATGGAATCATAGGGTACGGTGTGTCCGGCGTCCACGTAGTAGACGGGGATGCCCGCGTCGCTCACGACGTTTCCGTAGGTCTCCTGCGAGGTGTAGCCCATGATGACCAGATCGGGCTCGAGGGCAATGACGGTCTCGACGTCGAAATTGGTATTGTGCGCCATTTGCAGCTGCTCGGCGCTGGCGGCAAGGTCCTCGGGCCACTCGACGACGCTGCTGGCGGGGATGGCGATCATGGGCACGCCCATCTCGTAGAGCGCCAGCACCGGCGAGGAGGACAGGCACGCCACGCGCTGCGGCATCGCCTCCAGCACCACCGGCTCGGTATAGCCGCGCTGCTGCATGTTGGCGGGATATTCGATGGTCACGCCCGCGGGCTCGGCTTCGCTTTCGCCCGCTTCTGCGGCCGTGTCCGCAGGGTAGCGCGCTTCCACCATATCGATGAGCGCATTCAGGCTGTCGATGACCTGAATGCCCTTGGAGGTCACATATTCGCTGGAGAGATAGATGATGTTATCGTTGGCAACCGCGCTGAACTGATTCCAGAGATCGGGATCCTGCGCGAAGGTTTCCTCATAAAGCCCCTGAATGACGTCCGCCGTCGGTGCGGTGGGCGAAATGGCGAAGATGACCTCGGGGTCGAGCGTCAGGCAGGTCTCGATGTCCGTGGGCACGGTGCGCGAGGCGGGATCGACCACGGTGTCGGCGAGGTTCTCAAACGGCAGCATGGCGAGCATACTCCCCAGATAGCCCTCGGAGGTCTGGAAGTAGGTGCCGGGCGTGTGGAAGAAGATCATCATCGACTTGACGTCGTGCGTGGCGGCATAATCCGCAGCGCGCGCTTCGACGGCCGCAAATTCCGCCTCGACTTCCGCGGCCAGCTCCTCGGAGCCAAACGAGCGCGCCAGCGTGATGGCTTCCTCGCGCGCCTCGGCATAGGCGATGGACGGGCCTTCGCTGGTGTAGTATACCGGGATGCCCGCGTCGGCGAACTGCTGGCCGTAGGTCTCCTTCTGGTAGCTGCCGACGATGAGCAGGTCCGGCTCCATGGCAATGATGGCCTCGGAGTCAAGGCTGGTCATGCTCGTGGAGATGACGGGCAGCTCGTACACCCAGTCGGGATACTCCACCGACGATGCCGGCTCTGTGACCGCCACGGGCTGGATGCCGCAGCGCACGAGGATCTGCAGCGCGGCGTTGGACAGGCAGACGATGCGCTCGGGCATCTTGTCGAGCACCAGCGCCTCGCCTTCGCTCTCCTGAAGGTAACTCGGGTAATACAGCTTCACCTGCTGCGCCTCCTCCGCGACGCCGCTTGCGAACATGGCCGCGCAGAGGATCGCGCTCAAAGCGATGGACAAAACTCTTTTCAGCATACCTGTTTTTCTCCTTTCTCATCGTGGGTCAGCTCGAGCACGCGGCTGGCGAGGTCTTCGTAGACCGCGCGCATGGGGGAATCTTCCAGGCATTCAAACACCGTGCCGCCGCCGGCCTCGGCGCGCTGTATATCGCCGCTGCGGGGGATGTAGGCGACCACGTCCGTGCCGATTTCCGCCGCCGCTTTGCGGACGATCTCCTGTTCGCCCTCGATGTTGCGGGCGTTGAGGATGATGCCGCACAGCCGCGCATAGCCGCGCTTGCCAAAGCCGCGGATGGCCTGGGCGATGTTGCTGGCCGCGTAGAGCGCCATCATCTCCCCGGAGGAGACGATGAACACCTCGCGGGCATACCCTTCGCGGATGGGCATGGCGAAGCCGCCGCAGACCACGTCGCCCAGCACGTCGTAGATCACCACGTCCGGCCTGTACACCTCAAAGGCGCGCAGCTCCGCCAGCTTTTCAAACGCGGAGATGATGCCGCGCCCCGCGCAGCCCACGCCCGGCGTCGGCCCGCCCGACTCCACGCAGAGCACGCCGCCATATCCCTCGAATACGATGTCCTCCAGCCTGAGCTCATCGCCCTTCTGGCGCAGCTGCTCCAGCACCGTGGGGATGCGCCTGCCGCCCATCAGTCCCTTGGTGGAATCCGCCTTGGGGTCGCAGCCGACCTGCATCACCCGGTAGCCCTTTTCCGCCAGGGCGGCGGAGAGATTGGAAGTCGTCGTCGACTTGCCAATGCCACCTTTCCCATAAATAGCGATCTTTCGCATCGCGTTCTCCTTTCCGGCACGTTCCTTTACAGTTCCGTGCTTGATGATGGCGAATGATGGTGTTAGAATAGAAACATCAGTTAGTCTA
>DVGE01000111.1 GCA_018712885.1 Candidatus Pullichristensenella stercoripullorum
GAAGGAAACGCGGGGCGCGCCGGGAACGGGCTGCGGGGCCGACTTCGCGCTGTCCTCCACGCTGGGGCGCACCTCCAACACTTCCTGAATGCGGGCTGCGGAAGCCGTGCCGCGGGTAAAGTTGACGATGAGGTTGGCAAGCGCCACCAGCGCGATGAGTATCTGCGTCAGATAGTTGACCAGCGCGACCACGTCGCCCTGCCCCACCTCGCCGGCGCTGACGCTCTTGCCGCCGAACCAGATGATCAGCACCACGGCCAGATCGACGATGACCATCGTCGCCGGGTTGAGGGCCGCGGAGATGCGTCCGGCGAACATTTGCAGGCGCATGAGGGAATCGGCGGTATCCTTGAAGCGACCCGACTCTTCCTGCTGGCGGGAAAAGGCGCGGATGACGCGCGCGCCGGAAAGATTCTCGCGCGTGAGCAGCGAAAGGCAATCCACGCCCGCCTGTATGCGCTTGTAAAGGCGCAGCGAGCGGGAGATGACCAGATAGATGACAAGTCCGATGAGCGGCGTGGCGATGAGGAAGATGACCGTCAATTTCACGCTGATGGTCAGCGCCATGATGATGGAGCCAAGCACCACGAACGGCGAGCGCAGCAAAAGGCGCAAAACCAGATTGACCCCCGCCTGCGCCTGATCGACGTCGGCAGTCAGGCGGGTGATGAGCCCGCTGGAGCCGAGGCGGTCGAGTTCGGCGTGCGAAAGCGTGTTGACGTGCTTGAACAGCGCCGAGCGCACCGCCGCGCCGAAGCCCACCGCCGCCTTGGCGGCGAAAAACTGCGCCGTGATGGAGCATACGAGGCCGAGTACGCCGAACAGCACCATGATCAGCGCCGTGCGCCGCACCGCCGCCGCGTCGCCATTGGGGATGGCATTGTTGATGACGTCGGCCACCAGAAGCGGCACGATCAGTTCAAAGCACGCCTCCAGCAGCTTGAACAGCGGGCCGACGATGCTTTCGAGTTTATAATCCTTCAGATAGACCAGCAGTTTTTTCATCGTTCTCTTCCCTGTGTGTGGTTTGTCTTATCAGTATAGCACGAAGGCGCGCCTGCTTCGGTGTGCCATCACACAAAATACCGTTAAGTCTTTGCTTTTGCCAGCGCGCTGGCGCCCTGAAGCATCAGCTTTTCGGCCAGCGCGGCGATGTCCTCGGCGCTGGTGGTCATGCCCTCGCGCAACCAGCGCCGCAGAAGCCCGATGCAGCCCTCGCTGACGAAGGCGTAAAAGTAGGCGATCTCCTTGGGAGAGGCGCTGCTGAAGTAGCGGGAGTAGGCGCCAAAGCACTTCTCCCAGCCCATGTTGAGCATGCGCATGGCGAAGGACTTGTCGCCAAAGTCGCCCAGCGTCACGGTGCAGAGGTCGGCGTTGTCCTTCAGGCACTGGAAAAGCTCCGTGGAGATGCGCAGGGAGGAGACCTCTCCCCTATCTGCGGGCAGGAGCGAGGAAAGCACCTCGTTGATCTCGGCGAGCATTTCATCTTCCATCTGCATGAGCAGGTCGTGGACGCTGGCGTAGTGGGCGTAGAACGTGCCGCGGTTGACGCCCGCTTTCTCGCACAGTTCCTTGATGGAGATGCTCTGCACGGGCTTGACGCGCAGAAGGTCGGTAAAAGCGCGGCGGATGAGCATCTTCGTCACGCGGGTGCGGTGGTCTTTTCCGGGCATGGATGTCCCCTCCTCAAAGCGCTCTTTTTTGTGTCAGCGGGCACAGATCGTACACTTTTTGTCGTATTTGTGCAGAAACCACACATTGGGCGCAAAAATGCCGCTTGTGTTCGCCCATCTCCTCCACTATACTACAATCAGGGAAGATAATCAACATGGTTGTCTGATTTTGATCGGAGGCGATGCCCATGCGCACCACGTATATCGTCACCGGCGCGGCCGGACACCTCGGCGGCACCATCGTGCGGCTGCTCTCGCAGGCGGGTCAGGAGGTGCGCGCCCTCTCGCTGGCCGGGGAGACGCAGCGCGCGCGGCGCGGCGTGACCTGGTATACCGGCGACATCCGCCGCCCGGAAAGCCTGCGGGCGCTGTTTTCCAGGCTTGAAGGGGGCGACGTCTACGTCATCCACGCCGCCGGGGTGGTGGACATCTCCGGAGAGATGTCCGCGCGCATGCGCGATGTGAATGTGGAGGGCACGAAAAACATCATCGCCCTCTGCCGCGAGTTTTCCGTCAGACGGCTGGTGTACGTCAGCAGCGTCCACGCCATCCCCGAGCGCGAGGACATGGGCGTGATGCGCGAAATACGCGCCTTTTCCCCCGACGCGGTGACCGGCGGCTACGCCAAGACCAAGGCCGAGGCCACGCAGGCCGTGCTCGACGCGGCTGCTGCGGGGCTGGACGCGGTGGTGGTGCATCCTTCCGGCATCCTCGGGCCTTACGACGACGCGGGCAACCATCTGGTGCAGGTGCTGCGCGACTATCTGCGCGGCAAGCTGCCCGCCTGCGTGCGCGGCGGCTACGACCTGGTGGACGTGCGCGACGTGGCCTCTGGCTGCATCCGCGCCGCACTGCACGGACGCAGCGGCGAGTGCTACATCCTCTCCAATCGCCATTATGAGGTCAGCGACATGCTCAAACTGGCGCGCGAAGCGGGCGGCGGGCGCAAATTGCCGGTGCTGCCGATGTGGATGGCGGAGGCCGCCGTGCCGCTGCTGGGGCTGGTGGCCAAACTGCGCCGCCAGCGCCCCCTCTACACGCGCTACTCCCTCTACGCCCTGAAGAGCAACGACCGCTTCGACCACGACAAGGCCACCGCGGAGCTCAACTACCGCCCGCGCGATCTGCGCGCCACCATCCGCGACACGGTGCGCTATCTGAAGGCGCGGCAGGCGCCCAAAGTTCGCGTGAACGCCGCCGACCGGCTGCGCGCGCTGCTGAAGCTGCCGAGGCGGAGCCGGGCGTGCTGAACGATCGCGCTTTTCCCTCCCCGTGCCGAGCAAGGCGCGGGGATGTTTTTTCCTCAGCGATTTTTAATGCGCCGCAACTTCCGCGCGCTTGACAACGCCCGGGCTTCGCGCGATAATGGAGGAAAATGTCCGGGAGGTGTTCGCGTGGCGGAGGTCGTGCAGGCGGGAAAGTTCTCCATTCCCGTGCTCTACGAAGACAATCACCTGCTCGTGGTCGTCAAACCGCCGAATTTGGCATCGCAGGCGGACAGCTCCGGCGACGAGGATCTTTTGGGTATCCTCAAGGGCTATATTGGGAAGAAATATCAAAAGCCGGGCAACGTCTATCTGGGGCTTGTCCACCGGCTCGACCGGCCCGTGGGCGGGGCGATGGTCTTCGCCCGCACCTCGAAGGCGGCGGCGCGGCTGTCGAAAGCCTTTGCCGCCCACGCGCAGGACAGGCGCTATCTGGCCGTGTTGCAGGGCGAGCTTCACGAGGAGCGCTATATGGAGGATTGGCTTTTGAAGGGCGCGGACGGCATGGTGCGCGTGGCCGCGCCGGAGACGCCGGGCGCGAAGCGGGCGCTGCTGACCTCCCGCCCCCTCGCCGTTCGCGGCGGGCGCACGCTGACCGAAGTCGTGCTCATGACCGGGCGCTCGCATCAGATCCGCGTGCAGCACGCCCATGCCGGCTTTCCTCTCTGGGGCGACGCGCGTTACGGCGGCGGCAGACCCGGGGAGCAGATCGCGCTTTGGGCGTACAGGCTGGGCTTTGAGCATCCCACGCGGCACGATATGCTCGCGTTTACCGCCCCGCCGCCCAGCAGCGGCGCGTGGCGAGATTTTCAGGACGTGATCAAGGAGCTTGTATGAGCAAAACGACGCGCTATGGCTTTGTGTTTTTCTGCTGCCTGCTGGCCATCCCGACCTGCGTGTACGGCTTTGGCCTTTTGTATGCCGAGGAGCCGTACTTCGCCGTGGCCGCGGGAGCGCTGCTGGGCTGCGCGCATCTGGTGCTGCGGCCGCTTTTGCGCTTCGTCTCCCGGCCTATCGGCTGTTTGACGTTCGGGCTTTCGACCTTTGCCATCGACGTGGGGCTCATCTACGGCTGCGCTTATTTTCTCGACGGCTTTGCCGTGCCGAAGCTGCTCGACGCCGTGCTCGCGGCCATTCTGGTCAACGCCGCCTGCTGGATCGTCGGCGGGCGGCATTAGGAGGTACGCATGGGGCTTGTACATATCTACTTTGGCGACGGCAAGGGCAAGACCACGGCGGCGCTGGGACTGGCGCTGCGGGCGCTGGGCGACGGCCTGCGCGTGTGCGTCTGCCAGTTTTTGAAGGGCGCTGAGAGCGGCGAAGTCGAGGCGCTTCGGCGTTTTGAGAACGCCATGCTGCTGCGCGCGCAGGAGGGGACGGGAAAGTTCCTCTGGCAGATGGACGAGGAAGAGCGCGCGGCCTGTCTTTCGGGGCAACGGGCGCTGCTTGATTGCGCGGCGGCGGCGGACGCGGACGTCTATGTGCTCGACGAAGTGACCGACGCCGCGCAGGCAGGGGCGTTTTCCATCGAAACGCTGCTCAAACGGTTGGAGGCGCTGCGTGGGCGCGGCGAAGTGATACTCACGGGCCACGAAGTGCCGGACGCTTTGCTCGACAGGGCGGATTACATAACGCGCATGCAAAAGCTCCGCCACCCCTATGACCATGGCATCAGCGCCCGGCGCGGCATAGAGTACTGACGGAGGGAACGACATGATCCGTTTTCTGGCAAACATACTGATGGACAGGCCGCGCGACTATGAAGACCCCGGCGTGCGCCGCGTATACGGCATGCTCTGCGGCGCGGTGGGCATCGCTCTGAACATACTTTTGTTCGCGGCCAAGTATCTGGCGGGGCTGCTCACCCACTCCATCGCCATCACCGCCGACGCCTTCAACAACCTCTCGGACGCGGGCTCGTCGGTCATCACGCTGCTGGGCTTCAAGATCGCCGGGCGCAAGGCCGACAGCGAACATCCGTTCGGCCATGGGCAGGCGGAGTACGTGGCCGGGCTGATCGTCGCCATCGTCATCATCTTCATGGGCTTTGATCTGGCCAAGACCTCGGTGCAGAAGATGTTCACGCCCGAGCCGGTGGAGTTCAGCGTCGTCTCCACCTGCATCCTCGGCGCGTCCATCCTCGTCAAGCTCTACATGTGGCTCTACAACCGCTCCATCAGCAAAAAGATCGACTCCGCGGCCATGGGCGCGACGGCCACGGACAGTTTGAGCGACGCCTGCGCGACGCTGGCGGTGCTCGTCGCCACGCTCATCGCCCATTTCACGAACGTCAACATCGACGCCTACGCCGGCGCGCTGGTGGCGCTACTCATCCTCTGGGGCGGCTACAACGCCGCCAAGGACACCATCACGCCCCTGCTCGGCCGCGCGCCCGACCCGGAACTGGTGCGCCGCATACGCGCCATCGTCAAGGAATATAAGGAGGTCATCGGCGTACACGACCTCATCGTCCACGAATACGGCGCGGGCAACCTCATGGTGTCTTTGCACGCCGAAGTGCCTGCGGACGGCGACATGAACGAATTGCACGACGTCATCGACACCATCGAGCAGCGCCTCAAGACGGAGCTGCACTGCCACGCCGTCATCCACATGGACCCGCTGGACACCAACGATTCGCTGGTAGGCGAGACGCGCGTCAAGGTGCAGGATGCCGTGCGCACGGCGCTGGACGCGCCCGTGAGCATCCACGACTTTCGCATGGTGACCGGGCCGACTCACACCAACGTCATCTTCGACGCGGTGATCCCCAACGAGCTCTCCATCTCCGACGAGCAGGCGCGCAAGGAGATCGTGCAGGCGGTCTCGAAGCTGCCGGGGCACTACAACGCCGTGGTCACCATCGACAAGCCCTATCTGGGCGAAGAAATGCCCTGATGAAGCCTCTGGAAGAACTGTCCTACGCGGAATTGATGGCGCTGTTCCCCATCGTGCTCGTGCCGCATCGGGATGAATGGCGGGAGCAGTATGCGCGGGAGAAGGCGAGGCTGCTGGCACGGTTGCCGGGCGGCGACATTTTCCGGCTCTCGCACGTAGGCAGCACGGCCATCGACGACATCTGGGCGAAGCCGACCGTGGACATGGTGCTCGAAGCGGCCGACGAGGAGGCGTTTAAGCGCCTCGACGCTGTTATCCCCACATGCGGCTACATCCGCATGCGCAGCGGGGCGGGGCGCGTCTCTTTCAACCGCGGCTATACGCCCAAGGGGTTTGCGCAGGAAGTGTTCCATTTGCATCTCAGGCTGCCGGGCGACGCCGACGAGGTGTTCTTCCGCGATCATCTCAACCTTCGCCCCGACCTGGCCGCCGAGTATGAACGGCTCAAACTCTCGCTGTGGAAGCCTTACGAACACGACCGCGACGGCTATACCGCCGTCAAGGGCGATTTCGTGCGGCGCGTGACGGTGGAGGCGAAACGATATTTTACAGCCCAAAAGCATGACCGGCGCAGTTTCATCGCTGCGCCGGTCATCGTTTTACGATGATTTGCGCCGCAACTCTTCTGCTGCATCCTTTCACGCGGGAGTCAATCTTCAAGCCACTCTGGCCAAGCGGTCTTGCTATTTATCAACTTTGCGCAGCAGTATGCCGCATGCACAAATAGCCAATATAAGAATTACGATAAGCGGCAACAAGTTTTCAAGCTGAAATGCGCTCTCTGCCATTGCTTTATATCCCCATGAGGCTGGGAAAAATTTTCCTGCCATTTCAAATGTTTCCGGAAGCATATTGATTGGAAACATAATTCCTGAAAGCATGATAGAGGGCAGAAAAATGATGATGGAAACCATCGAAGTTTTTGCTTGGTCTTTTACTGCCAAGCCAATAATACTGGCAACGCCAAGGGAT
>DVGE01000112.1 GCA_018712885.1 Candidatus Pullichristensenella stercoripullorum
GGCCATGGGGGAGGAAGGCGTGATGGGGTAGATCGCGGCCACATCGCTGAACGCATACGCGACGTGGCTGACGGCGGTATTGCCGTCCACGGTCATCTTGATGCTCAAGTGGAGGACCTCCTTTATGGAATAGGTTTCTACCAAATGACCTATACAGATTCATTATAAGGAAACAGGCCGGCAAAGTCAAGGGAGCTTGCGTTACAAAAGAGCGCGCGGGCGATTTTTTTCGCCGCCGCGGGGAACTACAGGAGCTCCTTCATCCGCGCCCAAAGTTGCTTTACGCGCGCAAATTCGGCAAGGTGCGCGTCCACATCGCGGCGGTACTGGGCAAACTGCGCGGAAATATCGGCAAAGGCGCGGTCGTTGAAATACGCGCAGACGGCGGGAATGGTATCCCTGAGCGCCGCCTCCGCCTCGCAGAGCGTCTCCTGCCAGTCGTCCGGGCGGGTCAGGCGCGTGTAGAGCGGCTTGTAGCGCACCCAGCCGAGGCAGGCGCGCAAAAAGCGCTCCGTGACGGCGCGGGAATCGTAGAGAGAGACGCTTTTCAGCTTCGTGGGCAGCACGCCGCGCAGAAGGTCGCTGTAAAGGGAAAAGCCGTCGTGGAAGGTGTAGGCGGGCACGCGCTTGACCACGCAGTTTGACAGGCAGGTGCTGAAAAAGCTGTCCTCGCCGCGCGCGCCGGGGGGATTGTAGAACGGCGGGATCTTTTCGGGGTCGGAAAGGTTGAGGCCGAGGTTGCCGCCGGTGATGAACTTGGCGTGATCCGCCTCCTCCACCAGCGTGGGGCCGCTCTGCGTGAGCACGGCGCGGTCGGCGTAGGTGACGCCGCCGCCCCGGATGGTGGCGCGCACGTCCTCCCACTTGAGCACGTCGCTGGACATGGCGGCGATGAAGCGGCGGAAGGTGTTTTCGTCCAGTATGCCGTCCAGCTCCAAGGAGGGCAGGGGCGAAATGTAGCCGCAGTGGTAGCCGTTGGTGACGTCGGCAAAGCGCAGGTACTTGACGTGCGCCTCGATGACGTGCTGGCCGCTCCACAGGGCCACGCCCGCGGAATCGGAACTGGTGACGGCCATGGGGTACTCGTCGTCGTCAAAAAAGATGAGGCAGTCGAGATGGCGGCGCATGGCCTCGTAAAGCGCCATGTTGCGCTGGGCGGCGTAGCCGTTGCCAAAGAGCAGGCGCTTTTCCTCCGCCGGGGCCACGCCGCGCTTCACCAGCGCCTCCGCCGCGTTTTCCACATCCTCGGGCGAGAAAAAGGCCGCTTCGTCGAACCATTGCCGCACGCGGGGCTCCATATCCTCATAGTCGGCGCGCGCGGTGCCGGAGTAGGCGGGGTCGAAGGCCACCAGCAGCGTCAGACTCACCCGTCCGGGCGCGACGAAGCCGGATTCCTCCAGATGATAGACATACGAGCGCAAAACGTTCTGAAAACTCCTGCGGCCGGTGGCAAAGCCGACGCCGACCCTGAGGCATTTTTCGTCCATGTTCTTCCCTCCCTGAGCGGTGTATGGGGATAAGTATACCGCGCTCTCATGGCGAAAGCGCGGCAAATTCGTGGTCATGGATATATACAGGCGTCAAAGCCCTCCGTCCAGCCGTCCACATCGACGAGGACTTCGCAAGCCTTCTGCGGGCGCGACGCGCTCCCGGGCGACAAGCGCCTTTTTAAGCGCGCTGCAACAGCCGATGCGCTTTCTGTCCAGACGGTCGGGAACGCCGCTTGGGGAAAGGACGTTCGCGTGCGCAAGGCAGTAAAGCACGGCTCCCCCTTATGGCCGGGCGCGGCGCTCCTTGCGCATGAGCCTGCGCCGCTCGCCGTCGGCCCATTCGGCGCGCTCTTCCTCGGTCTCGAGGGCCAGGCCCGGCACTTCGGTGGGCTCGCCGTTCTCATCCAGCGCCACCATCACCAGATAGGCGCGGTTGACCGGGTCGCGCTGGCCGTTGAGACGCTCGACGTAGGTGTCCACGCGCACCTCCATGCTGGTGCGGCCCACGTAGGTGACGCGCGCCGCCAAGACCACCGTGTCGTCGATATTGGCGGCGTGGAGAAAGGAAAGCTCATCCACGGAGGCCGTGGTCACGGGCCGCCCCGCGTGCCGCCGCGCCGCCACCGCCGCCGCCACGTCGATCCACGCCATCAGTTGGCCGCCAAAGAGGCGGTGCGCGCCGTTGACGTGCTGCGGCATGATGATCTGCACCTGTTCGGTGTAGGAATCCCGCGCCCGGCGCAGGGGTCTGTCCATAGGTGTCACCTCGTTTATTTATCGGCCCATGTAGGCGCAGATGCCCTCGACCATGCCCTGCACCAAAAGCTGCTGGTAGGCGGGGTCGTTGAGCTTGTAGTCCTCTTCCTCGTTGGTCATGAAGCCCATCTCCACCAGGATGCTGGGCACTTCCGACCAGTTGAGGCCGGTGTAGGTATCGCGGCGGAAGATGCCGTCGCTCTCCGCGCCCGTGGCCTCGACCATGGCGGGCAGCAACGCTTCGGCGGCGCGCATGCACTCGTCGGCGTTCGTTCCCGTCTTGCGGATGTAGAGGCCGATGCCCTGCGCGCTTTCATTGGTGGAGCCGTTGCAGTGGATGCGCAAAACCAGATCCACGCCCAGCTCGTTCATCATGACGGCGCGCTCCTGGTTGGAGATGTCCACATCATTGGTTTCGCGCGTCATGTACACCTCGCAGCCCAGCGCCTCCAGAGCCTCGCGCAGCTGCAGGGAAACGTCCAGATTGACTTCGTATTCCGGCACGCCGGTGAAGCGGCCGGAGGTGCCGGAGGCAACCTTGGCCTTCGTTTCGGAGCTTCCCGGGGCGACGGCCTCCTGATCGCTGTTTCCCTGCGCCTGATGGCCGGGGTCGATGCCGATCTTCACGCCGGTGAGCCGGCCCGGGTCGCGCGTGGGCTGCGGCGGCACGGTAGGCATCTGCGCCGGCAAGAGGGCGAAGACGCCTTGCGGCGCAGGCGGCTGCGCAGTTTCCAGGGCGGCGGTGGGTTCCGGCGTAGCCGTGGCTTCCGGCGCAGCCGCAACCTCCGGCGTGGCCGTAACATCCGGCGTGGCCGCAGCTTCTTCCGCTTCCGGGGCGGCGGAAGGCTGCCACGGCGTGCGCGGCGTAGGCGTGGGATAAGGCGTCGGCGTGGGCGCAGGCGTGGGTACCCCCTGCGTGGAAAGCGGTGGCGGCGGGGCCAGCTGCGTTTGCGGTGCGGGGCTGGACGGGACAGCTGCGAGGGGCGCTTCAGCGCCGGCGGCGCACAAAAGCAACCAAAGCAGCGTCAAAAAGAGGCACAACAGGCGTTTCATACATCCTCCTCCCCTGCCTCCAAAGCGGGCAGCAGCGCGCGGCAGGTTTTGAGCACGCGGTCTATGTCGAAGAGGCGCACTGAGCCGTAAGGGGCGTTGAGCAGGAGTTCCACGCTGTCGCGGTAGACGTTGAGGGCGTCGATGACGGAAACGACGCTCTCGGGCTTGCCCTCGCCGGCGATGAGCGCTCGCGCGGCCTCGTCCTCGACGTCGTGCGCCAGCATCAGAAGCAGTCGGCCGATGCCGCCCAGCTGCCGGGTGTAGAACGTGCCCTCGCGCACGCCCTGCACGACGATCTCGTCCATCACCGGGCCGAGCTGGGAAAGCGTCACTTCGCGGATGGCGCGCAGAAGCGCCGCGTCGCCGCCGCGGAAGCAGACGTTCAGCACCATCTGCACAAATTCCGGCTGCTCGCGCTCGAAGATGTTCACCAGCGAAAAGAGGCGGTTGAGCTTTTCCAGCGCCCCCAGCGAGGAGGCGCGCAGTTCCCGCGCCGCCTGCGCGAACTTCCGTTC
>DVGE01000113.1 GCA_018712885.1 Candidatus Pullichristensenella stercoripullorum
TTCCGGGTAGGGATAGACGCGCGTATAGAGCGGTTGGGCGTCCATGCTCTGCGCCCACGCCATGATCTGGGCGGCCAGTTCCTCTGAAGCGGTCAGGGCGGCGGCGAAGGTCTCATCGGCCATCAGCGTGCGCATCGTCTCCAGCAGCTCCCCGCCCGCGTCTTCCAAAAACGCGCCGTCCGGACGTTCGCTTGTCATTTCGGCCAGCGCCGGAGCCGTCAGCAATAGAAGAGCCAGAAGCAGCGCCGTCAGTTTTTGCGTCGTCTTTCGCATGTTCCACATCCCCCTCTTTTTTGTTGAGCGTAAAGTAAAACTCCGAGCCTTCGCCGGCCTTGGTGTTGACGCCAATCTCGCCGCCCATCAGTTCCACCACCAGCTTGGCCACCGCCAGCCCCAGCCCCGTGCCGGAGGTGCGCATGCGGCTCTTGTCGGCCTTGTAGAAGCGCTCCCAGATGAAGGGCAGATCCTTGGGCTCGATGCCCACGCCCGTGTCGACGACGCCCACGCGCACGCGCTCCGGCTCTTCCCGGGCGTAGATGGTCACGCGGCCGCCCGAGGGCGTGAAGCTGAGAGCGTTGTCGATGAAGATGATGAGCACCTGCAGGATGCGGTCCTCGTTGCCCATGCAGCGCAGGCGGGCGCTGCCGGTGTCGGCAACCAGCTCCACTTTCGCTTCGTCGGCCATGGACTTCATGCGGCGCACGGCGGCGTCGATGATGCCGGGTAGTTCCAGTTCCTCCATCTCCAGCGTCACGCGGCCATCCTGCAAACGCGACATATCCAGCATCTCGCGCACCAGCTTTTCCAGGCGCAGCGTTTCCTGATAGATGACGCGGTAGCAGTCGGCCTTTTCCTCCTCGGTGTCGATATAGCCGTCCATGAGCGGCTCGACCATGCCGCGGATGCCGGTCAGCGGCGTGCGCAGTTCGTGGGAGATGTTGGCCACGTAGTCGCGCCGCAGCTGTTCGAGGCGCTCGGCCTCGCTGACGTCCTGAATGAGGCAGACCGCGCCGATATTTTCCCCGCGCTCGCCGAACAGCGGCGAGGCGGTGGCGGCGATCTTGCGCTGCGAGGGATTGTCCCAGCGGGCCTTGCAGCGCGCGCCGGTCTTCATGCAGTTTTCCAGCAGTTTGTGCAGGGCGCAGAGCGCCTCAGTCCCCTCGAAGGCGGCAAGTTCCTCGTCGCCGGATTCCATCAGTTCGAGGAAGGCCTGATTTTTGTGGGTGACTTCGAAATCCGCGTTCACGGCGATGATGCCCTCGCCGATGGAGCCGATGATGAGCTCCAATTTGTCGCGCTCCTCGCGCAGGCGCTCGATGACGTTGGAAAGACGCGCCGAGAGCGTGTTGAGCGTGTTGCCCAGTTCGCCCAGTTCGTCCTGCGTGCCCAGAGCGATGCGCGCCCCGTATTCGCCCTCGGAGATGCGCCGCGCCACCTGCGTCAGCCGCCGGATGGGGTTGGTGAGCACCTGCGTCATCTTCGTAGCCATGACCACGGCCAGCAGCACCGTCACCGCCGCGGTCATGAAAAGCAGCATCTGCAGCACGGTGGTCAGCTTATGCAGCTGCGCCACCGGCTGGGCGAGGATGACGCCGCCCACCACTTTGCCCGCCGTGTTGCGCACGGGCGAGCCGGCAAAGAGGATGACCCCGGAGGCAAAGTCGAAGCGGCGGATGTCGGCCACCGTTTCGCCCTCGAACATGCGGGCGACGAACTGGCGGTCGATGGAGCTGATGATCTCCAGCCGCGCGAACTCCGGGCCGCCGGGCGCGGGCTCGTTGCTGGCGCCGATGTGCGTGGCCAGATAGTCGCGGTCCACATAGAGCACCATGGAGCTGGTCAAACTCTGATATTGCTCGATGGTCTTTTCATCAGGGATGGACAATTCCGTGCCGTCGGTCACGTCGCAGGAGGCGATATATTCCGCCTGCTGCACCAATTCCTCCATGGCCTGATCCTGCACATAGCGGAAGGAGAGCGCGTAGGCCACCACGCAGGCGAAAACGATGGCAAACAGCGCCAGCAGCGCATGGCTGGCCAGCGTCTTGGCCCCGATCGTCCACGAGCGGTAGCGAAGCCTCTCCTTCATGCTAAGACCTTCCCCTGATCCAAACGGTTATTCGCCGATCTCGAAGCGGTAGCCCACGCCCCAGACGGTCTTGATGTCCCAGCCGTTGCCTTCCTTGCAGAGCTTGGCGCGGATGCGCTTGATGTGGCTGTCCACGGCGCGGGTGTCGCCGAGGAAATCGTAGCCCCAGATGCTCTGCAGCAGGTGTTCACGGGAAAAGACCATGCCGGGGTTGTTGGCCAGCGTCCACAAAATTTCGATCTCCTTGGGCGTGCAGGGCATGAGCTTGCCGTCGAGCTTGACGGTGAAGGCGCTCATGTCGATGTCCAGATTTTCCACCACCAGGTGCGAAGCCTTGCCCGAGTCCTTCAGCTCGTGCATGCGGCGCAGCACGGCCTTGACGCGCGCCAGCACCTCGCGGGGGCTGAAGGGCTTGGTGATGTAATCGTCCGCGCCCAGCTCGAGGCCGAGCAGCTTGTCAAAC
>DVGE01000114.1 GCA_018712885.1 Candidatus Pullichristensenella stercoripullorum
CTACGCCGTTTTGCAGGCCGAAAGCGGCGAAGCCGCCCTTGACCTGCTCGGACGCGGCGCGGGCGTCGACCTCATCATCCTCGACGTGATGATGCCCGGCCTTTCCGGCTACAAGACCTGCGCCCGCATCCGCGAGACCTCCAACGTGCCCATCTTCTTCCTCACCGCCCGGGGCATGGACACCGACCTCACCCTTGGCTTTTCCGCCGGCGGCGACGATTACCTGTCCAAGCCCTTCTCCAACGCCGAACTGCTCTCGCGCGTCAAGGCGCTTCTGCGGCGCTACCACGTCTACGGCGGCAAGGAGGAAGCGTCGGACACCGGCTGCCTCTGCGCCCACGGCCTGCGCGTGGACAGGCGCTTCAACGAGGTCTTCAAGGACGGCCGCGAACTGTCGCTCACGGAACTGGAATACCGCCTTTTGCGCCTGATGATGGAGCACCGCGGCAAAATTTTTTCCGCGGAAAACCTCTACGAAAGCGTCTGGGGCGAGCCGTACTTTTCCGTCAGCGCCAACACCGTGATGGTGCATATCCGCAAACTGCGCGCCAAGATCGAGGACGATCCGCAAAACCCGCGCATCGTCAAGACCGTCTGGGGAAAGGGGTATCGCGTTGAATAGCGGGAAGAGCGAAAAAACGCCGAAGATCGCCCTGCGCCATTCGCGCATCGGCCTGCGGCTGCTGCTCAACATGCTGGCGGCGCTGGTGCTGGGCGTGATCGTCTACATCGGCGTCACCCAACTGGGCTCGTGGGCGCAAAATACCATCATCTACGAGCGCCTTTTCAGCGAGGAATACAAGCAGGAAATGCTGCACGATCTGCAAAACTACGTCACCGACAACGGCATCAGCTCCTCGGACTACATGCAGATCAGCGTCTGGCTCAGCGACAACATCGGCATCGGCTTTTTCTACGATCAGCGCACCCCGGACAACGGCGATTACGTCATCCAATTTGCCGACCGCGCCGTCTCCGTGGTGCCATACGTCACCTCCAACGCCTACGATCAGCAGATCACGCTCGTGGCCGCGGTGCTGGCGCTGGCGGCGGCGCTGCTCATCATCGCCCCCTACGCGCGGCGCATCTCCTCGGATATCAAGCACCTTTCCGGGGATATGGCCCTCATCGCCGGCGGCGACCTCTCCCACGAGGTGAAATTGAAGGGCAAGACGGAATTGGCGGAACTGGCCCAGAGCTTCGACCAGATGCGCCTGGCCATCGCCGCGCGCATGGAGCGCGAAAGCGAGGCCGTGCGCGCCAATCAGGAACTCATCGGCGCGCTGTCGCACGATCTGCGCACGCCGCTGACCAAGCAGTCCAGCTATCTGGAACTGGCGCTGAGCGAGCGCTACAAAAGCGACGCGGCGGGCATGCGCGCCTGCGTGGAAAAAGCGTCCAAGGCCACGGGCGAACTGCGCGAGCGCATCGAGGAGCTGTTTTCCTATTTCCTCGTCTTTTCCGGGGAAAAGGGCCCGGAGCCGCTTTTGGAGGACGTGGACGGCACGCAGGTGCTCGCGCGGCTCCTTGGCGAACAGGCGGAATTTTTGCGGCTGCGGGGCTTCAGCGTGGACTGTCAGGCCGTGCCGGAGGGCCTGAGGCTGCGCGCCTACCTGCCGGGGCTGACGCGCATCTTCGACAACATGACCTCCAACATACTGCGCTATGCCGACCCGGGGCGCGAAGTGCTCACCTACGTGGTGGTCAACGGCGCGCGCGCCTTCGTCCACTTCGACAACTGTGTGCGAGAGGACGCCGACCGGCGCGAGGGCACCAACATCGGCTGCCGTTCCGCCGCGCGGCAGGCGGAGCTGATGGGCGGCGCGCTGCGCACCGAGCGCACCGGCAGCCGCTACTACGCCATCCTCGAATTGCCCGTGCCCGGGGGCGTGGAGGCGGCGCGCCCTGAGAGCGCCCGCGGCGAAACGTAAGAACTTTTCAGAATTTTGGCAGGGGCATCTTCAGATTTTCCCGCTATCATGGGAATATGGACAGGAGGTGTCTGTATGTCAGACGTTCGCAATATCGCTCTGCGCGTCTCAGCGCGAGAGCTGGGCGTGCGGGAAGCGCGCAAAAACGCCGCGGTGCAGGCCGTGGCGGGCGCGATCTTGCTGGCGGTGGGGTATTTTGCCGCCGCTTCGGGCTACGGCGAGGCCGTGGGGCCGGCGCACCCCGCATGCGCGGCGGTCATCCTCGCGGGCGGGCTGCTTTTGTGCGTGCAGGCCATGTTCGTGGTGTTCCGCGCGCTGCTGGCGCAGTATGAGCACTTCGCCATGTCCGCGGAGGAAGCGCTGTTTTCACTGTACGAGTTCCGCGTCTCCGGGGCGCTGATGCTGACCGGCCTGCGCCTGCTCCTCCCCTGGCGCGTCGGACAGGCGCTGTGCGACCTGGCGCTGGCGGCGATCCTCGCATACTGCGCGGCCGCGCGGCTGAAAAGCGTCGAATGGCGCAGCTGGCGTTCGGCGCCGGGCGGCGTGCTCGCGGCGCTCGGCGCGGCGGCGGCGCTGACGCTGGTCGTCGGCGCGTGCGCGGGCTTTTCCTGGTCGCTGAGCGCGGGCGTTGCGGCGCTGGGGTTTGGCTGCGACAGCCTCTATTGCGCGTTGGGATCCATGAAGCGTTGACGTTGCGCGCCCTTCGCTCCCGGCGTGCCGTTTCCGGACGCGCGCGGGGGCGTTTTTTATGCAATAAACAATGGGAAGGACAGATACGAATGTTTTCTGCGATCGAACGTGACGAACGTTTCCGGCCGGTCACGCTGGCCGCCGAGGTGTTCTACGCGCTCTTCAGCGCCTATCTGGTCGTCAGCGGCGCCGTCGCCGGCAACAGCTACCGCCTGACCATGGGCGTCGGCACCTATTTCCTCTACCCGCTCTTCTGGGTGTTTTACAAGCTGTTTCACTTCAAGCGCGGCTATCAGATGGAGTTCTGCGTGTTTTTCTTCACCTTTCTCGCCTACCCGCTTGGCGGCACGGCGGAGTTTTACCAGAAGATACAGGGCTTTGACAAGGTGGCGCACACGCTCTCGGGCGTGTTCGTGGCGATGCTGGCGCTGACGCTGTTTCTCATCCTGCAAAAAAAGCGGCCCTTGAAGGAGCACAGCGTGCCTACGGCGGTGCTGTTCGTGTTCTTCGCGTCCATGGCGGTGGCGGGGCTGTTTGAACTGTGCGAGTGGACGGCGGCGGCGCTCACCGGGCGCGACCTGCAATGCGTGCTGACCACGGGCGTCAACGACACCATGCAGGATATGCTCGTCTGCCTGATCGGTACGCTGCTGTTCTGCCCGCTCATCCCCCGCTTTTACCGCGGCGGCTACGACCCCCTCACCGGCGCGGTGGCGGGCTTTCTGGAAAAGAACGGCCTGTGCGCGCGCGGCGAATGAACTTGGACAATGGAGAAAGCGAACGGCCTACGCGCGCTTGACGGATGAGCGCAGGCCGCCCAACGTAAAGATTTGCGCAAATCTCCCGTGACGCTATTGCATTTGCGGCGCGAGTGATGTATAATATCTCTCGTGCCGCAAAGCATGCTGATGTAGCTCAGTCGGTAGAGCGCATCCTTGGTAAGGATGAGGTCACCGGTTCAAATCCGGTCATCAGCTCCAGAAACCAGTCAGAAATGGCTGGTTTTTTTGTGGTTT
>DVGE01000115.1 GCA_018712885.1 Candidatus Pullichristensenella stercoripullorum
CTTCACCATACAAAATCGGTCGGATACGCTCATGCTGAGTTTTGTGGAGAGCTTCAGCCCGGTCCTGCCGATATGACGGTAATAGGGCTCCTCCGTAATAGCGCAGGCATCACTGCCAATTTTTCGGACAAGCTCCGCCGCGGAATCCACATAAAAAAACATCCTTGCATCAGCATGGCCCATCTGCTTCATGTATTTCTTCCGCATCATATCCATTCCGCTTTTGTTCACGCTGTCGAACACGATTTCCATATTTCCGAATCTTTGCAGCATCCGCAGAAGGACAAGCACTTTTTCCTCTTCAAAATAGTGGAACAGACCGCCGGCCGTAACCAGCAATGGCGCATCCGGTGTATAGATACGAATCTGCCTGATCCAGCCATCTGAAAAGGCATCGCCGGCAAAATATGTCTGCCGTTCCGGTTCCGGGAGCAGCGTCTTTCGATACTCCATGACATCCGGCAGGTCGACGGCGTACCAGTGGGTATGCCCATCGTCGTCCCTGTAAAAGGTGGTCTCCAGCCCGCACCCCAGTTCCGCGATTACGCCGTCTGGTTTGCGGCGGAGAAAGTCCCGGATATATCGGTCCATATTCGCGGAACGGGAAGCAGAAGCCAGCAGGGTATACTGGCTCTGGGAACCTGTTTCCACCAGACTTTTGGGCAGCACATCTTTCAGTGACAGTGCCTTTTCATCATACAAAATTTTTGGAAAATGCTCGCTGGCGTAGATCCTGCCCAGCATTGGGATAAACAAAGTGTTCTCTACAGCGTTGAATTCCGGCATAGTATCCCTCCTTATAAACATTGCAAACAACTATCCTGCCTGCCACAGCGTATTCATGAGCAAACCCAGCCCTGCCTGCATTGCCGCCATCAGGGGGCAGAGGATCAGTGGCCATTGCAGCAGATGTTCCGGCAAGGCATAGCTTTTCATCCACGCCTTGAACCCATAACCGGGGTGCCCTTCCGTACCGGGAATTATAAAACGGCGCTTCGCCTTTTTCTGGATGAGAAACATGTCCAGAAAAAACAGGTCGCACAGGTTTATTATCATCCACTGGATATATCCTGTCAGCGCCATCGGCCAGAACCCAAGCACGCTGCCTTCCACCATACTGACTGCGCCGTAGATCAGAAGGGGCAACAACTCCCCAAAACAGATCCACAGCCAGTAAAAGCGATTTTCCGCTTTTGTGGGTGGTTCCGGCGCATTCCTGATAATGTCAGCCGGGTAGCAGGGGAACATCAGCCGGGGGTTATACAGCGCCACGGCAGCGGCAAACAGATTAAAATAGGCTGCCATGGCAAGCCCATCCAATATCGTCCGCGTCCAGCTCATCGGGGCACCTCCCGAAAATCCTCCCGCACGATCTGCAAGCGCATCGGTCCGTCGGCGATCTTTGCCAGCAGCCGGTGGATGGGCCTGACCGCGGGATCATCCAGCTTCTGATAGCCCAGCATGTAGCCTTTGTTGGAAACGAAAAGGCGCGGCGACCACGCCTCCAACTCCGCCTTTGTATTTTTCACGGAGAAATATGCGCCCACATCTTTGATGCCCGCCTGCTTCATCCATGTTTTCAACATCAGCTTTACGGCGGTCTTGCCCGCGGCGTCAAACACCAGCCGGCCGCCGGGAAAGCGCTCCGCCATGGAAACGATCATCCGCCGCACCTGAGCAGTGGTAAAATAGTAAAACACCCCGGCGGCAAACAGCACCGCGCCGTCCGATGGTCGGGCGTCGATGACGTCCATCCACTTGGGATCGCGCAGATCGAGCGCCAGATTCTGTTCCCGTTCCCCGGCTGGGAGCAGACGCTCGCGCAGCGCGATGACGTCCGGCAAATCGATATTATACATGCGGCACAAGCCGTTGTCGCAGGCGCGGCCGGTATCGTCCAGCCCGCAGCCCAGGTTGATCACCGCCGCGCGGGGATGTTCTTTCAGATAGTTGCGCACTTCCCAGGCGATATCGCTTTGCCGCATCGCCACCTCGAGCGCGCCAAACACCTGTACAATGCTGTCCGACCGCTTCTCCAGCGCAGAAAAGTCATAGTCGATTTTCTCCATCAACCTTGCCGCCGAATCGTCCGTAAACAGCGTGGGAAAGCGTTCCGAGCACAACTTACGGCCATACAGCGGGATGAGGAGTGTCTCCTGCACGGTGTCCTTTTCGATCTTATACTTTTTCACAAATGCACGCTCCCCAAAAGTAAGGCCTGTCGTAAGGCGGTTCTTCTGACGGTTGGCTTTTGATGCCGCTGCTGCACATGTAGTTAGTTTTAACTAACTACATGGATTATATCATTTTCATTGCCGTCCGTCAAGAAAAACCGGTAAAGAAAGCAATACAAACCGCAAAAAGGGGGACGGTCGCGACCGTCCCCTTTTCCATATTTAAGCATCTCACTCGGCGGCAGGCTCTGCCTCGGCCTCGACGGTGACGCTCTTTTCCTGCATCTCCTTTTCGGCGATGAGATCTTCGATGTTCTCCTTGGTGCGCATCAGATCCTCGACGGACATGGTCTCAAAGCCCGCGGAAGGGGTCTTGACGTTGATACCATGGCGGCGCAGGAAAGCATCGACCTTTTCCTCGTTGGCCTTGTAGAGGCAGAAGCCCAGTGCGCTGGCGCCGACACCGATGGCGATCCCCTTGACGAGGGGGCAGTTGGTAAAGTAGTTGAACATGGTATTTTCCTCCTTATTGATTGTCTTGTTGGTTGGTCACGTGCGGATTTTGAGGGTGCGGGGCAGCATCATTTCCGCACCGCGCTGCAAAAGGCTGGCGGCAAAGATCTTGCCGTCCCCTTCGCTGCGCACGGGGGTCAGGACCGTCCTCTCCGCGCCATTGCGCACGAGGTAAACCTGCTCACGCGGGGCGCGGGGAATGAGATGGCGGCCAAAGGTCAGCACCCAGGCGACGAGGCTGGCGCGCACGCCGTCCTCTTTGCCGATGGCGTTGATGAGGTAGACGACGGACATTACTTCCGGGTCGAAGCTGCCGCGCAGGTGCAATTCGGCATAGCCGTGCTCGGTGACGGCGGCCAATGTCGCCCCTGCGGACAGCCAGCGGCTGAAGCGCGTCAGCGGCGAAGCAACCAGCGTCAGCACCCCGTCTGCGGCGATGCAGCCAAGCGCCAGCGCCCCGCTGGGCGGCAGACGAAAGCCTGGTTCTTCGGAACGCTTCACGTGCAAAAGCGTCGCGCCTGCTTTGCGCGCGTAGACCGCAGCCAGGCGCACAATGAGCGTTTCCACGTCCACCGCGTGCTCGTCAAACAGGCATAGCAACGTGCTAACACGCCCATTGAAGCGGCACTCGCGCACGCCGGGCAGGACCAAAACCGCCGGCGTGCAGTCCACAGGCCTTTCGAGCCGCACGCGCAAGTGGCCAGGCAGGGCGCAAAGCACCTCCAGATGCAGGGCGCCGCGCTCGTTTTTCATAGCATTTTCCTCCTCTCCGTCGGCGGGAAGAACATCAGCCTGAGCGAATTGGCCACTACGAGGATGGTGGACATGTTGTGCAGCATGGCGCTCATCATCACCGAGATGCCGCTGGCCGCGCCGAGGATGAGGCCGACGGAATTGACGCCCACCACCAGTGTGAAATTCTCCCGCACAATGCGCATGGTAGCGCGGGAGAGGCGGCGCAATTCGGGGATCATCATCGGGTCGTCGCGACCGATGACCACGTCGCTGGTCTCGATGGCGATATCCGTGGACTTGCTGCCCAGGGAAACGCCGACGTCGGCATACGCCAGCGCCGGGGCGTCGTTGATGCCGTCGCCGACCATGACTACGCCGTTGCCCTGCGTCTGCAATTTAAGCACCGCTTCAGCTTTCTGCTCGGGAAGGAGCTGCGCCTGATAGCCGTCTGCGCCCACGAGCTCGGCCACGGCGCGCGCCTGTGGCTCCATATCGCCTGTGAGCAGCTCAATATCGCCCACACCGTCGTAGCGCAGGCTGTTGATGGCGCGGCGCACGTTCTCGCGCGGCCTGTCCATGGCGTAGAGCGCCGCGATGATGCGCTTGTCCACGCCCACGTAGGTTGCAATGGCGCCCTCCATGGGCTTGATGGCTTCTTCCGCGCGCACGCCGTTTTCCTCCATGTAGCGCAGGTTGCCCACGCGCACCACACGGCCGTCCACTTCCGTGCGGCTGCCGCGGGAGACCTCGGTGACGATCTCGCCATGGGCGGGGATTTCCACGCCCAGCTTGCGGCCATAGGCGAGGATGGCGCTCGCCAGCGGGTGCGCGCTGGTTTCCTCGGCGGCCATGGCCAGCGAGAGCGCCGCGCGTTCATCTAGGTCGCGCGCGTACATGCGCATGGAGACCACCTGCGGCTTGCCCTCGGTGATGGTGCCGGTCTTGTCGAGCAGCACGGTGTTGGCATTGCTCATCTGCTCGATATAGGCGCCTCCCTTGATGAGCACGCCCTTGCGCACCGCCGTGTTGATGGCGGCGGAAAACGCCGTGGCTGTGGAGAGCTTGATGCCACAGGAATAGTCGATCACCAGCATTTTCAG
>DVGE01000116.1 GCA_018712885.1 Candidatus Pullichristensenella stercoripullorum
TGTTTGCCAATGTGTGGCGCGGCCGGCTCCATAAAAAGGATGAAGGGGCTTTGTTCGTTTACGACTTCGACCGAGAGGGGCAGCCTGTCCGGATCGTCAACCGCGAGCTGCGTACCGTATCCTTCTGCGAACGGGTGGGGAATACGGCGTCGTACCTGTCGTTCAGGAACGCAGGAAACGCCAAAGACATCACGGCGACATTGGCCTTATGGAACGATGCCCGGCAACTTGAGAGGGAAGCGTCGGTGCGATGGTGGCGGTTCTCCAAAATGCTCGGGAGCGTATGCCTAGGAATGTATTTGGATGCGGAACACTATGCTGTTTTCGATGCGATCATGAACGATGATGGGCAGATTATGGCGATGGCGTCGCAAGTATACCAACTTATGGATTAATGCAAGACAGCTCAGGCTTTGCAAGAGGGCGGCGGGAGCCACATCGCTCTCGCCGTCCTTTTCACGCCCTTTGCGCCGCCACCAGCAGCATCATCGGCCTTCGCAGTTCGTCGCACATGCCCTCCATGTCCAGCATGCGCTCCGGCGGCTGCGGCTCGACCACGCGGCGCAGTTGGAAGCCGCGCGTCAAAAGGCCGTCCAGTATGGTGGTCAGCGTGTGATGGTACTTGGTGACGCGCTCGCCGAGGAACACCGCCTCGCGCGCCCCCTCAAAAAAGTAGTTGTCCACAGGAAAGTGGAGGATATCGCCCTTTTCGTCGCGGTACCAGTCCTGACTGCCGTAGGCGGTGAAGATGGGATGCTCGATGGAAAAGACGAACGCCCCGCCCGGCGCGAGCCAGCGGTAAACCTTTTCCGCTATCGCGCCGAAGTCCGCCACGTAGTGCAGCGCCAGCGAACTGAGCGCGACGTCAAAAGCGGCGTCGGGGAACTCCACGTCCTCCATGGCGGCGCGGATGTAACACGCATTGCCGCTCCCCGTTTTTTCCCGCGCCACGGCGAGCATCTTTTCGGAGATGTCCACGCCCGTCACCGCCGCCGCGCCGTGCTCCAATGCGTAGAGACAGTGCCAGCCGTAGCCGCAGCCGAGGTCGAGCACGCGCCGGCCGGCAAAGTCGGGAAGCAGCATTCGCAGCGTCTCCCATTCGCCCGCCGCCTCCAGACCATACCGCGAGCGCGGCATCTGGCTGTACTTGGCAAAAAACGCCGGGTCGTCGTAGCGGTCTTCTCTCATGGCCCTTTACGCCTCCTCCCAGCCGCTGCTCTTTTCTACGGCGCGGTGCCACTGGCGCAGCAGGTGACGGCGAGTGGCTTCGTCCATATTGGGCACGAACTCGCGCTCCGTCCCGCCGAGGGCATGCAGGTCGGCGTCGCTCCATAGCCCCACGGCGCGCCCAGCCAGCATCGCCGCGCCCAGCGCCGTGGATTCGATGACCGCCGGGCGCTGTACGCGCGTGCCGAGGATGTCGGCCTGAAACTGCATGAGAAAGTCGTTGGCGCTCGCCCCGCCGTCCACGTGCAGCACGTTCAGGCGCGTGGAGCTGTCGCGGCTCATGGCCTCAAGCACGTCCGCGGACTGGTAGGCGATGGCCTCCAGCGCCGCGCGGACGATGTGCGCCCTGCCCGTGCCGCGCGTAAGGCCGACGATGGTGCCGCGGCTGTACATATCCCAGTGCGGCGCGCCCAGCCCGGTGAAGGCAGGCACGAAGTAGACGTTGCCGTTGTCGGCGATGGAGGCGGCGATCTCCTCCGATTCCGCCGCCGAGGCGATGAGCCCCATTTCGTCGCGCAGCCACTTGACCACCGCCCCGGCCACGAACACGCTGCCCTCCAGGGCGTAGCGCGCCTGCCCGTCGAGCTGCCAGGCAATGGTGGTGATCAGGTCGCTGACGGACTTGACCGGGTGCAGCCCCGTGTTCATCAGCAAAAAGCAGCCCGTGCCATAGGTATTTTTCGACATTCCCGGAGCAAAGCAGCCATTGCCGAAGAGCGCCGATTGCTGGTCGCCCACCAGCGCTGCCACGGGGATCTCCCGCCCAAGCACGCGCTTGTCGAGTACGCCGACCACGCCGGAGGTGTCCACCACTTTGGGCAGCACCTGCGCGGGGATGTCCATGGCGCGCAAAAGCACCTCGTCCCAACGATGCTCGTAGATGTTGTAGAGCATGGTGCGGGCGGCGTTGGTGGCGTCGGTCACGTGCGGATGCCCGGCGCAGAGGCTGCTGGCCAGAAAGCTGTCCACCGTGCCAAAGCACAATTCGCCCTTTTCTGCGCGCGCGCGGGCTTCGGGCACGGTATCCAGCAGCCATTGCAGCTTGGTACCGGAAAAATAGGCGTCGGGGATCAGCCCCGTGCGGTCGCGCACCACGTTGCCCAGTCCGTCGCGCTTCAGTCGCTCGATGAGTGGCGCGGTGCGGCGGCACTGCCAGACGATGGCGTTGTGGAGGGGCTTTTGCGTCTCGCGCTCCCACAAAAGCGTTGTCTCGCGCTGGCTGGTGATGCCCACAGCCTCGATGTCTTTGAGGCGCACGCCGCTTTTTTCCACGGCCTTGCGCGCGGCTTCGATCTGGCTGGCGAGGATGTCGTCCGGGCGGTGTTCCACCCAGCCGGGCTTGGGGTAGAGCTGCGGAAACTCAATGCCGTGCGAGGCCACAGGCTTGCCGTCTCCGTCAAAGAGCACCGCGCGGGAACTGGTAGTCCCCTGATCGAGCGCCAGTATGTACTTCATGAATTTTCTCCTCCTTTGATGCGCACGCCAAAGATGCGCTTTCCGCGCGTGCCGACCACGAGCATATCCTCGAACACGGCCGGCGAACCCTCGATGTTGCCTTCCAGATCGCAGATGCTGATGATGCGCCCCGTGCGCCCGTCATAGAGCCGCAGCGCGCCCGAGGAACTGCCCACCAGCACATAGCCTTTGCCACTTGCGTCATAGACGCATACCGGCGACGACCAGCCGCCCGAACCCATCGCCACGCGCCAGACCACTTCGCCGCTTTCCTTGTCCACAGCCATGAGCGTGGCGCCGTCGTCCGGCGTGCGCGTCATATGGGCGAAGATGAGGTCGCCGAGCTCGCCCTTGCCCAGCGCCGGGGTGGCGAAGGAACCGCCCTCGTTGCCCTCCGAGGTGTATACCTTCACCGGCAGCTTCCAGAGCATCTCTCCGGTGAGGGCGTTGATCTTGCGCAGATAGGCGTTCTCGTCGTAAGAGGCGCTGTGTTCGCGCTCGGTAGCGGTGTAGAGCGCCACCGTGCCGTCCGCCTCTTCTTCGAGAACGATGGTTGCGTCCGTATCGTCGCCCGTGTCGCCCGCCCACACGCAGGTGAGCGTGTTGAGGTCGACGCACTGCAAAAGCCCGGAATTGTCCACGAAATAGCCGTAATCGTTGTAGACGGCCAGCGAGTTCTCCATGCCCGGCTGGTCGGAGACGCGGGAGCGGAACACGTAGCGGTCTACCTTCGGGTCGATGGAGATCGTCCCCGCCTCCGGGTCGTAGTCCGTATTGAGCTTGACAAGATAGAGGATGGCGTTTTCGCCCACCTGCAGCATGGTATCGGTCTTGCCGTCCACGAGCGGCGCGGCGTCAAAAGCGTACCAGGAGCGCTGGGCAAAAGAGTCGTCGCCGTCGAGGAAGAAGAGCAACTGCTGGTCGATGAGGCTGAAGATGCGCGTGCCGATATCTACCGAATGGCCGTTGGCCTCGGGGATGCCCTGCCCCACGTAGAGCAGCGGATAACCGCGCGGGTCTACGGTGACGCTGCCCTTGATGGGCGCGCCGATGTTGGTGGCCGGGCGCGTGGCCTGCCCGTCGTAGAGGTCAAGGAAGTAGACGCGCCCGTCCAGCGTGGCATAGATGACCTCCGTCAGCGGCCCGCCCTTCTTTTCCTCGCGCACGTTCATGATGCGCACGACTTCTTCCGGCCAGCGCACGATGGCGCACTGGCCCGTCCAGCCCACGCCGCCCCAGTCGTCGATCTGGCTGACGGCCACGCTCCAGACGATCTCCAGCTCTTCCGGGTCGTCCGGGATATTGCCGTAGGCGGCGCTATCGCGGTAGTTATTGCCGCGGAAAGTGGTCACGCCCTCCACATCCGTGTATTCGCCGGAAAGCCCCATGTGGATCTCCGGCGTGCGGGCGTAGGCATCCACGCGCTCGCCGTTTTGCACGGCGATGCTCTCCAGGCCGAACTGCGATGGCGGGGAAACGACATCGCCCGCGCTGCGCAGCCCGGGACCGACGGTGGGCACGGGCGTAGCGGTGGCGGCCGGCGCGGTGGCCGCGCCCGGCGTGGCGGTGACGACTGCGTCGACTGCGGCGGTAGGGGAGACGGCGGGCGTCACGCCCGCGTCCGTCCCGCCGCCGAGCAGCGCGCGCAGCAGCAGCGCCAACAGCAGCGCCAGCGCCGCGACGACGGCCACGAAAACGAGCACGCCCGCCGGGATCTTCGCGCGCCGCGCCTGCTTTTTGCGGCCGCGCTTTTTTGCCTTTGCCATCTTGCTTCCCCCTTTGCGCGGGGCGCGTTCCGCCCTTCGCGCCGCTGGCGGCAAGGGCGTTGGAAACGCGCCAAGAAAAAGGCGGGTCACTCAAAGCTGTGCGCATTGATGACCCGCCATATCGGTAGAAGATCAGGCTTCCGGCAAGACCGGAGCCAGCCCGGACTGCGCGTCATCCCCCGTGGATAGCGCGCCATCCTGGGCGCTGCCGTCGCCTTCCGGCGCGATGGCATCTGCCTGCTCGCCGGCGGACGGCTCGTCGATGGTCTCACCGGCGGCGTCCGCGCCGTCCGGCAGGGCGGCTTCGGGCGCCGCCTCTTCTTCGACGGCGAAGAAGAGCACATTCGCAAGCGACGGCGACCAGCCGTTGACGGTGTCGCGCAGGCCGCTGATGTCCAGGGTGCCCGTATTGTGCAGAAGGTTCATGCCAAAGACGATGATGATGAGGGCGAGCAGTATCCAGAACACGGTCTTGAAGAAACCGAGCAGATAGTGGCCGAACGAGCGGTGCTCGTCGTCGTAATCATCCTCGTCGTCATAATCGTCGTAGTCGTCGTAATCGTCCTCATCATCGTCATAGTCGTCGTAATCATCCCGATGCGCATGACGGCGATGGCTGCGGCTGCCGCGACGGGAACGGGGCTCGTCGTAATCGTCCTCGTCTTCGTCGTCGTAGTCGTCCTCGTCATAATCGTCCTCGTCGTAGTCGTCCTCATCCTCGTCGTCGTAATCGTCGCGGCGGCGGGCGCGGCGGGAGGAACGCTTCCTGGGCGGCTCGTTGTCATAGTCGTCCTCGTCGTCCTCATCTTCGTCGTCATGATCGTCCGCTTCTTCTTCCTCGAGCAGGCGCGCTTTTTCGGCGCGGCGCTGCGCGCGGCGGGAGATGGGCGGCTCGATTTCTTCTTCTTTTTCTTCCGCTTCTTCCTCCTCGTCGTTGAAGAGGGAGACGGGCGGCTCGACGCTGCGGGCGGTCGAGGCTGCGCGGTCGCGGGAAATGGGGAAGAACTCGCGCGTCGGCTCGTCCACGCCTTCCTCCGCCTCGTCCTCATCGCCTTCCTGCGCGCGCGCGTCCGCCTTCTGCGCCTCTTCCTGCCGCTTTTGCAGCTCGCGGCGCTCCTTGCGCGAAAGCGTGCGCTCGCCGAGCCCTTCGGCCATGAGCTGCGTCATTTCGGCTTCGACGGTCTCCACTTTTTTGCGGGGCTCTTCCATACTGATCTCTCCTCCCGCCAGGCGGTCTACATAGGGCGCGAACACGCCGGCTTCGTCTTCGTCCTCGGCGTCGTCGCCAACGTCGCCGTCCTCGTCCTCGTCGTCGTCCTCGTCAGCGCGGTCTACAAAGAGGTGCAAAAAGCGCGTCAGGCCGCTCTCGGGAGCGTCCTCGTCTTCTTCGTCGTCCTCTTCCACATCCTCGTCGTCTTCTTCGTCGAGGTACTCGCCTTCCTCTTCGTCCTCGTCCTGGAAGGCGGGGGCGGGGGGCTCGTTTTCCGCGGGAACATCGAAAGCGTCGTCCACAGGAACGTCCTGCGCTTCGACGGCGGGAACATCCTGCGCGGCGCTCTCCTCCTCAGACGCCGCCTGCTCCGCCGGGGCGGGCGCTTCCTCGTCCGTTGAGAACATGTCGTCCCCGCCAAGGTCTTCGTCCTCGTCCTCGTCGGGGTCGTAATCCTCGTAATCCTCGTTTTCCGCTTTGCGGCGCAGGCGATTGCCGATCGCCTCGCGGGAGCGGGAAAGGAAGGAAAGGATCGAACCGAAGGGGTTGGGGTCTACCGGCTCCGCGTCTTCGCCTTCGTCCTCGACGTCCTCATACTCGACGTCTTCATCGTCTTCCGCGTCAAGATCATCCACCGCGTCCACGGCGTCCGCAATGGGATCGCTCTTGCTTTCCAAAACGTCCTGAACGCTCTCGCTCGCGGAGACTTCCTGCGCGCTCTGCGGCGCGGGGCGCGCTTCCTCGACCGCCGCGGCGGTTTCGACGCTCTTTTGCGCGGGGGCCTGCTGCGCCTTTGCGGGCGCTTCCGGCTGCGGCGCGGGCGCCGCCTTGGGCGCGGCCGGTTCAGGAGCCTTCTCCGTTTTTTTCTGCGGGTGCCGGCTGCGGAAACGCTCGTGCCGTTCCACGAGCAGGTCGTAGTCCAGCTCGGGGCGATTTTCCCTGTTTCTTGCCATCGAAATGACCGCCTCTCCTTTTGCCCCGCGGAGCGAGGCTGCTGACTGCGCGCTTTCCGGGCGGAAAGCGGCAGGGATACACAGATACTATTATATCACATTCTGTCAATATGGCAAGAGCGCGGGCGGAGAATGACGTCAAATACCAGAAAACTTCACCATTTCATGCGCAAAAATTGCGCTTTTGGCCCCGTCATGTCAGCGAAAGGGCGCGCATAGGCTCAACCGGGAGGTGCAGTGTATGTTGCGCAACGATTACCGCCGGGCGCTGATCATGCTCCGGCCGCTTGAACGGGGATATGCCGGCCACGCGAGGCTGGAACGCCGGACGCTGATGGCTACGCTCTGCTTTACCGCCACTGCGCCCGGCGCGGCGGCGTTGCGGGCGGCGCTGGTGGGGTGGCGGGGAAGCGATCACTTCGCCGCGCCGCTGGGGGCGCTGCGCCGCGACAGCCGCGGGCAGTACGGCCTTTGCGCGTCGTTCGATCCGCGGAACATCGAAGGCAGGGAACTGGAAGAGTACCAGCTGGTGGTGATCGTCGACGCGGGCGACCCGTGCCGCCTGGTGCTCTCCGGCAACGTCTGCGGCTCGACGCCGGTGGATTGGGAACGGACGCGCCGCGCCGCCTGCGCGCTCTTTTCGCCGGGCGCGAACGCCCGCGAAGCGCGGCCCGCCGCGATGGAAGAGGAAGCGCGGCCCGCCGCGGAAGCGCCCGCGAAGGACGCCGCGACAGAATGGACAGACTTGCCCGCCGCGGAAACGCCCGCGGAGGACGCCACGACGGAATGGACAGACTTGCCCGCCGCGGAAGCGTCCGCGGAGGATGGCGCGGTGGAATGGGCGGACTTGCCCGCAGTCGAGGCTCCCGCGGACGCGGCGGCTGACGAGACTGCGGCAAGCGAAGCCGGGGAAACGCCCGCCGACCAGAGCGCGCTCGATGTGCGCGGCCCATGGCCGGAGCCCTATGAGGCGGCGCGGGCTCTCTTTGCCAACGGCGAACCCATGGAAGACGGCCCGCTGGCCGGCTATGTCTTCGTGCGCGCGCCGTTGGAGGGGCCCGCCGGCATCCCCTTCGTGGCGGTCGGGGCGCGCGTGGAGCAGGGCGTTCCCACGCGGCTGGTCTACGCCTTCCCGAGCGCCTTTGCCGGGCATCCGCCTGCGGGCCTGGAAGACGCCCTCTGGTTCGACGACGGGCGCGGCTGGTGGCTGCGCTTCGAGCCGGCGGATCGGCAGGAGGACTGAGGGGCGTCTGCGCGCGGCGGCAAACGGCAAGCGGGGCCGCGGTCACGGGATAAGCGCCGTGAACGCGGCCCCGCTCTTTTGCCCGCGCGGATCAGGCGCGCGGCGGCCCGCGCCGTGAACGCCCGCCCGCCAGGCACGCCGCGCCGCCGGCGATGAGAAGGGCGAACACGCAGGCGTTGAGCGCAATCAGGGCGATGCGCCAACTGCTCAGGCCGTACTGAAAGGACGCCGAAGGCGGGATGCCCTGCATGAGGTTGGAGTTGACCAGCCGGTAACAGACGTTTTTGACCGCCGTTCGCAGGCGGTGCAGCGTGGTCGCGGAGGCCGATCTACTGAGGATGTCCGTGTTTCCACTGTTGGTGGACATCAAAGTGTCGCAGCCGGCGCGCAGCATTTTTTCCAGGATCGGCGTGGTGACCGCGTTGTGCATATCCGATACCACGCACCCCTCAAAGCCCCATTCGCCGCGCAGCACTTGCGTGAGCAGGGCGTAGTTGGCGGTGCACCATTCGCCGCCGATGGCGCTGTCGCTGGCCATGACGAAATCCGCGGCGCGCATCGTGCGGGAGAGCAGCGTGTCGGCCTGATCGTCCTGCGCGTAGAGGATGGTCTTGCGCGCCGTTTTGACGGCGATCTCAAAGGGACGCAAATAGATCTCCCGCAGCGCCTGCTCGGTCATCCAGATGCAGGTGTTGGGGTTTTTGTGCGCTTCGGTGAGCATGAGGGGGAAGTGCTTGACGGCGCAGGAGAGCCCGGCGTCCCCGGCCCCGGAGACGACTTGCGCCCCCAACAGACCGCAAAGCAGCGGGTCTTCGCTGTAATATTCCGAGGAACGGCCGCAAAAAGGGGAGCGGAGGATGTTCAGTGCCGGCGCATACCAGCCGTCGATATCCGCCGCCAGCGCTTCCTGGCCGACGGCATGGCCGAATTCGTACATCAGCGGCGCGTTCCAGGTCGCCGCCATCACCGGCGCGGCGGGATAGCCGCACACATCGCTGAGCCAGTTCTTTCCGGCGGTGTCCGCCAGCGTCAACCCTTGCGGCCCGTCGTATTCGGTGGAGGCCGGCTTGCCGATCTCGGCGAGCGCGCCGGTCTGGTAGGCGGCTTCAAAGAGACACTCGCGCATGGCGTGCGAGCTGTAAACGATTTGGTCGAGCAGCTGCTCCCACATGGGATCGTTGTAGTATTTGCCGCGCATGTCCGCCAGCACCAGGCCGTTCTCCGCGCCGGACGCGGGAGCCTGCGCGCGATAGACGGGGCTCGCGGCCGTGTCGCCGAGCAGAGGATCGTTCTGCGCGTCGAACCCGGCGGGGTCCGCTTCGGCGATCAGGGCGCGCACCGTCCGGGATGGCTGGCGATCCTCCTGCGTGGGCGCGGTAGGCTGCGTCCCGTCCCAGTCGGCGCGGGAGAGGATGGTGGCGTTGCTGATCTCGTCGGAGGTCATGTAGGCGTTGAGCATGGGAAAGCGATTGGTGGCGGCCTGCACGCCGGCGGTGTCTCCTGCAAAAGCGACGGGGCTGCCGTTGGCGTCGAGCGTTGACTGCGCATCCTGTTCCGAGGATCGGGGCCGATCGCTGTCGAACCAGAGGGTATCGTTCTGGCGGAAGATGATGCTGTCGAGCACTTCGTGGGCGTTGGCGCGTAGCGAGAGCACGTATTCGCCTTCTTCGATCATATAGCAGCCGACAGTGCCGTCGTCATTGACGCGCGTATAGCAATAAGAAGCCAGGTTTTCCACAGGGAAGGACAGCGTCACCAATTCTTCCTCGCCGGGGCCGAGCAGACTCGTCTTGGCGAAGGCGATCAGGGAGGCGGCGGGTTTTTCGATGCCGTAATGGACGTCGAGGCTCGTATAGGGCGGCGAAACGTAGAGCTGCACGACCTCTTTGCCGGCGTAGCGGTCGCCTTCGTTGCGCACGCGCACGCCGACATAGACCGTTTGCCCCTGCGTGCGCACGCCCGTGATCGTTTGCGAGAAGGAAGTGTAGGAAAGCCCATAGCCAAAGGGATAGACGACGCCGCGCGCGCGGTCGTAAACATCTTCGAGCGCGCCCAGCACGCGGGCGGTCTCGTAGTAGCGGTAGCCGAGATAGACGCCCTCCTCGATCTCCTGAAAGGCTGTGGGCACGCTGTCGAGAAAATTCGTGCTGCCTATGAATGAAGAGGAAAGGCCTTCGTAAACAAAATGCCAGGAACCGATATCATGATTGGCGAAGGTAGGGTCGCTGTGAAAGTCGGCGGCAAAGGTGACGGGCGTGCGGCCCGAGGGCGTGACGGCGCCGCGCAGGATCGCGGCGAGCGAGACATAGCCGGTGCTGCCCGCGCCGCCGAGCCAAAGGATGGCGTCGACGTCCGGGTCATCCTCCAGCGCCGCCAACTCCATCGCCGAAGAACTGCAGATCACCACGACCACGCTTTCGCAGTTGTCCTTGGCAAAGCGGAGCAGCTCCCGCTCCGAAGAGGTGAGGGCGAGCATGTGCGCGGTGCCGTCGTCGTAAGCGCCGCTCCAGGCGTCGAGGTTTTCGCCGGTTTGCCTGCCGAAAAAGACCACGCCCACGGTGCCGGCGCAGTCCGCCTCCGCGCCCTCGTAGACGGAGGGGGAAAATTCGTAGAGCGCGCAGCCGGGGTCGGCGAACACATCCAGCGGCGCGTGGCAGCAGAGGGCGGCGTTCTCCTTCGATACGCCCTGTGCGAGCGCGTCGCTCTGCCGCCGCACCAGCGGCTCGTTGATGTTGTCAAAGGAAAGGGCGAGCCCTTCCAGCGGAGAGACGACGTCCTCCGCCTCGGTGCTGATGATCGAGGAACCGAGGCCGCCGTAATACGGCGCGAAGCAGCGCAGGCCGAGGGGCGTGAGCTCAGCCTGCCCGTCCAGCGGCAGAAGGCCGTCGTTTTTGAGCAGCACCACGCCCTCGTCGCTGATGCGGCGGGAGACCTCCGTGGCCGCGGCCAGCGCTTCCGCGGCGGTCTCATATTCCTTCGTGTAATATTCGGCTTCGACGGAAACGGCGCTGCCCACCACCGTTTGCGCGCCCTTGCCGAACATCAGGTCGAGCGTGTCCGCGTTGGTGAGCATACCGGCGTTCACGGTCAGATCCAGCGCCAGGAGCATCGCCATGGCGGGCAGGAGGGCGCGCAGGCGCCGCTTGCGGCTCATGAAGCGCCCTCCTCCGCGGCGCTTTCGCGGTTGGGGAAGAGTATGTTGAGCTCGAACACGTGGTCGCGCGCGTCGAACGAGATCGTGCCGCCATATTTGCGCGCGATCAGGCTCATGCTTTTGACGCCGAATCCGTGTACGCGATGGTCGGGATTGCTGGTCAGGGGCAGACCGTTCTCCATGCGCACCTCGCCGTCAAAATAGTTGTGGGAATTGATGACGAGCAGCTTGCCCCGCGCCTTGACCGAAAGGCTGATCACACGCCGCTCGGGTTCGAGCTGGATCACGGAGTTGATGGCGTTGTCCAGCAGGTTGCCAAACAATGAATAAATATCCACATCATTCATGAAATTCAACTGTTCGCCGTCGATGATGCAGTTGATCGTGATGTCGTTTCTCTGACAATAAAAGCTCTTTTCCGCCAGTATGATGTCCAGCGTGCTGTTGCCCGTTTTGACGATGGAGGAATAGATGTCGATGCTTTTCTCGATCTCCCGCAGCGCCTCGGGATCGGGGGAGAGGGACTTGCGCAGCGCGTGGATCTGGTGCTTCATGTCGTGGCACTTGATGTTGATCATGTCGATGGTCTCTTTGGCGATGTAGAACTGCCGCCGCTCCTGCCGCCACATGTGGTTGACCACTTCCAGCTCCTCTTCCAGCGTCTCGCGCATCAGAAGGCCAAAGAGCATGATGAGTATGCAGATGCTGCACAGAAGATTCGTCAGCGAGGCGCAGAGAAAATACGTAAGGTCGAGGTTGTCGTACTGATGGTAGACCACAAAGGCGTTGAGCACGATCTCCACCAGCAGCAAAAGCGAAGCTAGCCCCAGCAGCAGCGGGCTTTTGATGGCGATGTTCTCGCCGCCGCGGATCTTCTTGGCGAAGATCTGGTAGATGCCCCAGTACACCAGCGCGTACACCTGCAAAAAGATCAGCACCGTAAAAACATCCAGCTCCGCGGCCTCGTTGCTGTAAAAGGAGATGGAGACTTCAAAGCCGCCCAGCGTGGTGATGAGGCTGTAAAAGATGGAGGCGATGTGCTGGGCGCTGTAACCGGCCACAGCGCACAGCAGGCAGCTCTTCCAGTCGATATCGTAGCATATGCGCGCCATCAGCACCGAAAAGAGGAAAAAGCAGCCGAACATGATCGAAACGGTGATGGCGGTGTAGCGCACCGGCGGAAAGAGCGAAACCAGCACAAAGGCTCCCAGCGCGCACAGGGCCAGGCGCAGGGCAAAGCGCGGCTTGCGCTGCAGGCGGAAAAGAAACAGGGAATTGGAGATCAGCAGCGCGGCCATGCTTACATATTTATACAATGTGAGATAGGACAAGCTCGGCATCACAGGCTCCCTCCCAAATACTGGCCGAGCTGTTCGACGAAGCTCTTGCGCCGCGAGCGGCTGATCTGCAGCGCCTCGCCGTCCACCACGGCGGTATAGCCGTCTACGCTCTGCACATGGGCAAGATTCACCAGATAGCAGCTGTTGCAGCGGGCGAACACCTGCGGGTTGAGCTTGGCCTCGACGGTCTTCAAACTGCCGCGCACATTGTAGTCGCCCTCGGTGGTGTGGTAGATGAGGCGATGCGCGCAGACCTCGATGTAGCGGATCTGCGAGGAAGCGATGCGCACGGCGCGGTTCTCCAGCGTCAGCATAAAGGACTGGTCGGCCTGATTGCCCAGCTTGTTAAGAGCGCGCTGCAATTTGAGGGCGAACATCGGGTAGGCGACGGGCTTGACCACAAAGTCGAAAGCGTCCACCTCATAGCCCTTGACCGCGAACTGCGCCATGTTGGTGACAAAGATGAGCGTCACCGTGGCGTCCAGCGCGCGCAGGCGAAAAGCGGCGTCCATGCCGTTCATGCCGGGCAGTTGTATGTCCATCAGCACCATGTCGTACACGGGGCGGTAGCGGGAAAGCAGCCCCTCCGCGCTTTCGAAAGCGGAGATATTGAATTGCAGGCTGCGTTCCTTGCCAAAGCGCTCGAAATAGGCGCGGAGCTTGTTGGCAGTCTCCCGCATGTCCTCCACGATCGCCACAGAATAGGTCATCGTCACCGCCTCCCGCCTATTGCCGTATTGTATGGCCCTTATTATATACACGCGAAGGAAAATTTGTCAATACTGTTTTCGTATTTACAAACATCGCCATTCGCACATAGATGCCGCGCATTTTTATGGTTTATGGCGGATTTTCGACCGATTATGCCGGAGTATTTGCAGGCGTCCGGACGCTGTGTTAAAATCGCGGTAACGGAAAAACGTGGAGGTGGCCGCGCTTTTCCAGGAGAACAGAAAGGAGAATCCATACATGAGGAACCTTCGGAAATTGCTTGCTGCGCTGATCGTCGTAACGATGATCGTCAGCTCCCTCGGCGCCTTTGCCGAGGAAGGTTCGGCCGCGTGGACGGAAGAGACCACCGCGGACGGCTGGATCAAGGTCACCCAGGAAAACGGCCCCACGCTGGGCTATTCGCCCGACAGCGGTGTTACTATTCTGACCGTGGATGGCGCCGCGTTCAAGGATTTGGACAAGGACGGCGAGCTGGATGTCTACGAAGACTGGCGCGAAGACGCACAGACTCGTGCCGAAGACCTGGCCGCGCAGCTCAGCATCGAGCAGATCGCCGGCCTGCGCTACACCGCCAAGGACCCTGGCGCCAGCGCCGAGGCTTTTGAGCCTGACTTGAACAACTTCGTGCGTCACTTCCTTGGTAATCAGCTGGCCAAGAGCGATACCGACCTGACCACTGAAGCGGTCAACGAGATGCAGGTCATGGCGGAGACCGCCGAGTTCGGTATCCCGGTCATTCCCAGCATGGACCCGCCCTCCAATTATCTGCAGGGCACCACGCAGCTCGGTCTGGCGGCGACCTTTGATACCGAGCTGGTGCAGGAAGTCTACAACACCGCCGCCGAGCTGATGCGCTCCATCGGCGTGTTCGAGTTGCTGGGCCCGCAGGCCGACATGGGTACTGATCCCCGCTGGTCTCGCGTGAGCGGCACCTTTGGCGAGGATCCCGCGCTGGTCACGGATATGACCGTTGCCGCAGTCACCGGCCTCCAGTCCACCTTTGATGAGGAAGGCAACGACCTCGGTTGGGGTGAGGACAGCGTCATCGCCCAGGTCAAGCACTTCCCCGGTGACGGTGCTGCCGAAGGCGGCCGTGAGTCCCACAATGACTTTGGCAAATACAACGTCTATCCTGGCGATGCTTTCAAGACGGGTCTGATCCCCTTCTTCGACGGGGCGTTCGCCTTGGACAGCGCCACCGGGAGCGCTGGCGCTGTGATGCCCTCCTACTCGATCTCCTGGGACGAGGACGAGAAGTACGGCGAGCTGGTAGGCTCCAACTTCTCCGAGTACAAGATCAACCTGCTGCGTGAGAACGGCTTCGATGGCATCATCTCCACCGACTCTCTCATCATGCCCGATAACGTTATGAACATCCCCACGGTCTCCGTGCATGGCATGGATGGCATGAGCAGCCAGGAAGTCATCTACCAGATCATCAAGATCGGTATCGACCGCATCCTCATGCCTGATTTCGGTGAGGAAGTCAGTTTTGTGCAGCAGATCATCAACTCTTATGATATGCTGGTTGAAGAATTTGGCGAAGAGGCTGCCGAGGCCAACTTCCGTGACAGCGCTATCCGCCTGCTCCGCGCTTACTTCAAGACCGGTGCCTTTGAGAACCCCTACACCGACACTGCCGAGGCGCAGGCCCTCATCGACGACAGCGGTATCACCAATGGCTTTAACGAGGCCAACCAGAAAGGTATCGTCATGCTGAAGAACAGCGACAATACCATTCAAGCCGCGACCGGCGAAAAGGCCACCGCTTACATCCCGCTGAATTACAGCAATGGCGCTTGGTCTCTGCCTGTTGACGAGGAGATCGCCAACCAGTACTTCAACGTGGTCACCGACACCGTTGGCGAACCTACCGGCGAGGAGGGCGCCTACACCGAGAACGATGTCGTCCGCCTTACTGCCGAAGAACTTGCCGATGTCGATTACGCCGTGGTGTTCATCTCCAACCCCTCGACCGGCAACGGCTTTGATTCGGCGACCGAGACTTACATCCCCATCTCCCTGCAGTACAACGAGTACACTGCGGATGGCGAGAACGTCCGCCAAGAGTCCATCTCTCAGGGCGTCGTCGAGACTATTGTGTCCACGCCTTACGGCGATACCGTCACCCGCAACAAGGAAGACCGCAGCTACTATGGCGAGAGCACGGTTGCTTCGAACCTCTATGAACTGACGAGCCTTCTCAGCATCGCAGAGGCTGTACCGGAGACCTGCAAGGTCATCGCCTGCGTCAGCACCTCCAATTCCCTGATCTTCTCCGAATTCGAGCCCTCTGTGGATGCCATCCTGGTCGGCTTCGGCTGCGACGCGAGCAACTTCCTGCCTCTTGTGGCTGGCGAAGTGGAGCCCTCCGGCCTGTTGCCTATCCAGATGCCCGCAAACATGGACACCGTCGAAGCACAGAATGAAGATGTGCCGCGCGATGTGGAGTGCTATGTCGATGCCGACGGCAACACCTACGATTTCACCTTCGGCATGAACTGGTCCGGCGTCATCGATGATGAGCGCGTCGCCACTTACAATGTCGCGCCCCTCACCGAGCCCGCCCTCCAGCCCGTAAGCGAATAACACTCTAACGTTACCCGGGGCGAAGGGAGCGATTCCTTCGCCCCATCCATCCCATCGCACACCGGCCCGACCACTGCGATTTGAAAATGAGGAGAGAACATGATAGAGAAACTTGCGGAACTCGTATCGCCGATCCTGCTGCCGATGGGCGTCAGCTACGCCGATATACTGTTCTATTTGAACGCGATCAGCAATTACCTGCTGATCGGGCTGGCAGCGCTCGTGATCCTGGTCGCCGTATTGATCGCAGCGGTCAAGGTCAAAAAAGGCTATAAACTCTTCGCGCGCGGACAGGCGATCGTCGCCTTCCTCGCCTGCTTGGTGATCCTCGTCAACGCCGTCTGCTACGGCCCCTTGCACAATACGCTCTCGGCCTACCTGAACGCCTCGCGCGTGGAACTGGCCGAGGACACGGTCGCCCAGAGCCTCGCCACCATCGAAAAGACCGGCGAAGAGGGCATCGTGCTGCTGAAGAATGAAGAAAGCGCGCTGCCGCTCAGCGCGGATGCGACCAAACTCAATGTGTTCGGCTGGGCCTCCACAAAGCCGTTTATCGGCGGCACCGGCTCCAGCGCCTCCAGCGCCGCCGCCGCCACGGATATCCTCCAGTCCCTGCGCAACGCGGGCTATGAGCTCAACGAATCGCTCACGGATCTCTATGTTTCCTACGCGGCCGAGCGCCCCACCTCCGATATGTTCGGCCAGGATCTGACCCTGCCGGAGCCGACTGCCGACTACTATACCGACGAATTGATGGCCGAGGCGGAGGCCTTTTCCGACACCGCCCTCATCGTCATCGCCCGCGGCGGCGGCGAGAACTACGATCTGCCCATGGACATGAAGGCCGTCATCGACGGCACCTACAACATCGCCGAGACCGTCTCCGTGGCCGCGGAGAACTACCCATACACCAAAGTCTCCTACCACAACAACGGCGACTACGACGATTTTGACGCCGGCGAATCCTACCTTGAACTCAGCAATACCGAGGAGGCCATGATCGACCTGGTCTGCTCGCATTTCGACAACGTCATCGTGCTCATCAACGCCTGCAACCCCATGGAGCTTGGCTGGGTGGACGAATATGAGCAGATCGGCGCCGTACTGCTCGCGCCCGCGCCGGGCGTGCAGGGCTTCGCCGCCCTGGGGAACATACTCAACGGCAGCGTCAATCCCTCGGGCCGCACGGTCGATACCTTCGTCTACGACCTGATGAGCACGCCCACCGTCAACAATGTCGGCATCAACGCTTACACCAACATCGAAGACCTCAAACGCTCCATCGCCGACGCGGACTCCACCTACCAGGGTTCCGCCGGGTTCGTCAACTACGTTGAGGGCATCTACGTGGGCTATAAGTTCTACGAGACCGCCGCGGAAGAGGGCCTGATCGCGTACGACGAGGTCGTGCAGTACCCCTTCGGCTACGGCCTGAGCTACACCACCTTTGAAAAGACCATCGAGAGCTTCAGCGACGACGGCGACAGCGTCAGCTTCACCGTCAACATCAAAAACACCGGCGATGTGGCCGGCAAGGACGTCGTGCAGGTCTACTTCACCCCGCCCTATACCAATGGCGGCATCGAAAAGGCCAGCGCCAACCTCATCGACTTTGCCAAGACCAGCCTCATCGAGCCGGGCAGCTCGGAAAAGATCTACTTCTCCATCGCCAAGGAGGACATGGCGTCCTATGATTCCGAAGGCGTGAAGATCGAAGGCGGCGGCTACATACTCGAAGCCGGCGAGTACGCCGTCTCCGTGCGCTCGGATTCGCACACCGTGGACGATGAGCGCGCCTTCACCGTCGACGCTGACATTGATTACAGCGCCGAGGGCCGCGCCAGCGACGCTGAGGCCGCCGTCAACCAGTTCGACTACGCGCGCGGCGGCTTTGAACAGCTCTCCCGCGCCGACGGCTTCGCCAACTACGACGCAGCCTGCGGCCGCGCCCTCGAAGCCGCGGACTATGAGATGGACGCGGAAACGCTCGCCACGGTGGAAGCCAGCGTCATGGGCGGCTACGATCCCACGCTTTACGACGACCCCGAGGCCGAGATGCCTACCATGGCCGCGGACAATGGCCTGGTGCTTGCCGACATGACCGGCCTTGACTACGACGACCCGCTCTGGGAGCAGCTGCTCGATGAGATGACCTATGCCGAGATGAAACAGCTGGTCAACGTCGGCGGCTGGCAGACGGCGGAAGTCAAGTCCATCGAAAAGCGCGCCACCTCCGACTGCGACGGCCCCGCGGGTCTCAACAACTACATCACCGGTTCCTACGGCACCTCGTATCCCTCGGAAGTGCTGATGGCGCAGACCTGGAGCAAGGACATGGCCTTTGAGATCGGCGCCTCCATGGGCTCCGAGTTCGCGGCGGCGGAAAACTTCGGCTGGTACGGCCCGGCGATGAACATCCACCGCAGCGCCTTCGCGGGCCGCAACTTCGAGTACTATTCCGAAGACGGCGTGCTCTCGGGCATCTTCGCCATGTACGAGGCCAACGGCGCGGCGCAGTTCGGCGTCTACCCCTATCTCAAGCACTTCGCGCTCAACGATCAGGAGCTGGGCCGCACCGCCATACTGCTCACCTACGCCTCCGAACAGGCGATGCGCGAGATCTACCTGCGTCCCTTCGAGATCGCCGTCAAGGGCTTCGAGGGCGACAGCCTGGCGATGATGACCGCCTACAACTGGATCGGCGATGTGCCGGCCTACGCCAACAGCGACCTGCTCAACGATGTCCTGCGCGGCGAATGGGGCTTTGAAGGCATGGTCATCACCGACTACTTCGGCTCCTATGGCTACATGATCTCCGACGCCGCCCTGCGCAACGGCAACGACCTGATGCTCGGCTACGGCAGCTATGAGTCCAACGAACTGGACTCCTCCAGCGCCACGCTCGTCAACGCCATGCGCCAGGCATGCAAGAACATCCTCTACACCGTGGCCAACAGCGGCTACTACGCCGATGGCGAGACCACAGAGACCGTCAACCACATGGACGAGCTCTTCAAGACGGTCAATACCGCCGCCATCGCCATCCTGGGCGTTCTGGAATTGGCGCTGCTGATCCAGCTCGCGCTCCAGGTGCGCAAACAGAAGAAGAACAAGGCGTAAGCGCTACACTGTGGGAAGGCGGGAACGGCTATGAAGCACACAGACATACTCTCGGATATGACCCTGCGGGAGAAGGCGGCGCTGTTGAGCGGCAAGACCGTGTTTGAAACATGGGGGTTCGCGCATCGCGGCATCCCGTCGCTCTTCCTCTCCGATGGGCCGAACGGCCTGCGCAAGCAGGCGGGCGCCTCGGATCACCTGGGTCTCAACGCTTCGCTGCCGGCTACCTGCTTTCCCACCGCCTCCGCCATGGCCAACGCCTGGAACGCGGCGCTCTGCGAGGAAGTCGGCGAAGCGCTGGGCGAAGAGGCCGCGGTCCTCGGCGTCCACGTGCTGCTGGGGCCGGGGCTGAACATACAGCGCAGCCCCCTCTGCGGCAGAAATTTCGAGTACTTTTCCGAAGACCCCTATCTGGCTGGCAAGCTGGCCGCGGCTTACATCCGCGGCGTCCAGCGAAAGGGCGTGGGCGCGTGCCCCAAGCACTTTGCCGTCAACAGCCAGGAGACGCGCCGCATGGCCATGGACGCGGTGGTGGACGAGCGCACGCTGCGCGAGATCTACCTCACCGGCTTCGAGATCGCCGTGCGCGAAGGCGCGCCGCGCTCGATCATGACCAGCTACAACCGCGTCAACGGCGAATACGCCCACGAGAACGAATACCTGCTTAAAACCGTGCTGCGCGAGGACTGGGGCTTCGACGGCATGGTCGTCTCCGACTGGGGCGGCTCCAACGACCATGTGCGCAGCGTGGCCTTGGGCGCGGATCTGGAAATGCCCGCGCCGGGTTTCGATTCCGCGCGGCAGATCGTCGCCGCCGTGGAGGATGGCAGCCTCCCCATCGAGGCGGTGGACGCCTGCGCCGACCGCATCATCGACGCCGCGCTGACGCTCGCCTCCGGGCGCGGCGCGGAAAAGCGGGAGATCGACGCCAAGGCGCACCACGCGCTGGCCCGCCGCGCCGCGGCGGAAGCGGCGGTGCTGCTGAAGAACGAAAACGGCCTGCTGCCGCTTCGCCCCGGCGCAAAGGTAGCCGTCATCGGCGATCATGCCTTTGAGCCGCGCTATCAGGGCGCGGGTTCTTCCCGCATCCAGCCGCTCCTGCTCGACACCGTCAAGGAACAAATAAAGGACTGCCCGCTCGACGTCATCGGCTTTGAACGGGGCTATGCGCGCGATGGCTCGGCAAACGCAGAGCTGTCCAAGGCGGCGCTGCGTCTGGCGGCTGAGGCCGAAGTGGTGCTCTATTTCTTCGGTTCGGATGATCTCAGCGATTCGGAGGGCCTGGATCGCGCCGATCTGCGTATCCCGGCGGAGCAGGAAAAGCTGCTCACTGCCCTGCACTCGACGGGCTGCCGCGTCGTCGGCGTGCTGGCCTGCGGTTCGCCCGTAGAAACGCCGTGGCTCTCCCAGTGCGATGCCCTTCTCTACACCGGCCTGGGCGGACAGGCAGGCGCGGGCGCGGCGCTGGATATACTCACAGGCGCGTGTACGCCCGGCGGCAAGCTGGCGGAGACCTGGCCGCTGCGCGGCGAGGATGTGCCCGCGAGCGCCTACTTCCCCGCGCCGGAACGCACCAGCGAGTACCGCGAAGGGCTGTACGTGGGATACCGCTACTACGCCACCGCCGGCGTGCGGCCGCGTTTCCCCTTCGGCTATGGCCTTTCCTACACGACATTTGCCTATTCGGATCTGCAAGTAACGGCGGAGGGCGCGCGCTTCACAGTGGAGAACACCGGAGAGCGCCCTGGCGCGGAGATCGCGCAGCTTTACGTTTCCCTGCCGGGCGCGGAAGTCTTCCGCCCCGCTCTGGAATTGAAGGGCTTTGCCAAAGTCTTTCTGCAGCCCGGCGAGCGCGGGACGCTGACCATTCCCTTTGACGACAAGACCTTCCGCTACTGGAACGCCGTCACTGGCCGCTGGGAAGTCGAAGGCGGCGACTACGGCATCGCCATCGGCGCGAGCAGCGAGGACATCCGCCTGCGCGCGTCGCTGCGCGTAGAGGGAACGTCCGCCCCGCAGCCCTACGCGGGCGCGCCGCTGCCCTCCTACCAAAGCGGCAGAATCGCCGCCGTTCCCGATGACGAGTTCCGCCAGTTGCTTGGCCGCCCCATTCCGGATGGCCGCTGGCAGGGCGAATTGTCGCTCAACGATCCGCTCAGCCGTCTGCGCGAGGGGCGCAGCCGCCTGTGCCGCCTCGTGTTCGGCGTCATCGAAAAGAAAAAAGCCCAAAGCGAAGCGCGCGGCAAGCCGGATCTCAATATTCTCTTCATATATAATATACCCTTCCGCGCCATCGCCAAGATGACCAACGGCATGGTGAGCATGGACATGGCGCGCGCGTTGGTGCGCGTCGGCAATGGACATGTCCTTTCCGGGATGGGTGGACTGTGCCGGGGATTTTTCAGCAATTTGCGCAAGAACCGTGCTTTCGAGCGCGCGTTGGAGAGAGACGCGCGGGCCAAGGCGGGGGAGGGGAGAAAGACATGAGAGCGATCGCGGACGCATTGCGCCGGGCCTGGGAGCGCTTCGCGGACAAATACCCCAGGCTGTCCAAGTGGGTCTATCAGATCTTCTTTTTCGTCGCCTTCAGCATCGGCGTCACGGTGTTCCAATACCTGGTGTTCACCTTCATGCCCGGCATGCTGGGCATCGGGCTCGCGGGCACAGAGTTCATGTGGCCGCAGGTGCCGATCGAGCTGTTCGGCGTCGAGTTCACCTGGAGCATCCTCGGCTATAACGTGCTCTACGATACCGAGGGCGCGGTGATGATCGGCGGCGGCCTGGGCTACTTCATCAGCTACGAGACGGGCGCCTTCCTCGCCCAGTGCATCAACTTTCCCCTGCAGCGCAACATCACCTTCAAGAGCCACGGCAACGTCGCCTGGCAGGGCATGTGGTACTTCATCGCCTGGGTGCTGATCTCGCTGATCTGCAACAGCATCAACAACCTATGGATGCCCATCGCCGCCGCCTACGTCGCGCCGGCGGTCTACAACCTGCTGGTGACGTTCATCACCGGCGGCGTGTCGATGACGATCTTCTTCTTCGTGTTCAAGATCATCTTCCCGGAAGGCGAGCAGGGCAAGGCCGCGTCCCCGACCACCCCGGCGCGCTGAACGCGAACGCCGCGCGCCATCCAAGCGCCGGCGTTCGGCATTTCGGCCGCGCGCGCATACCGCAGAAATTTTTCTTGACAAGTCGGGAAGAAACCTGTATAATAGTTCCTGCTGGCGCAAGACCGCTTGCGCCGACATACAGGGGCATGGTGTAATGGTAACACGTGGGTCTCCAAAACCTTTGTTGAGGGTTCGAGTCCTTCTGCCCCTGCCAATGGAAAACCCCTGAAAACATTGCGTTTTCGGGGGTTTTTGCTTGCTCAAAATCGGCGTTTTATCGCAGTTGAAGCCTGTGACTTGTTCTGGAATACCAGCGCCTGGTGTCCAGTGGCGGCGCAGCAAATCAGCGCAATATCTTTGCTTGATCTGGTACTGGGCAAAACGCTCATCCTGTGTTAGAATATTCACAGGAGCAAGGCTTTGCCGGCCTGTAAGGGGCTTGCGGCGCGGCCCGAGGCGAGGGAGGAAGCAAAAGATGAATGTTGTTTTATCCCCAAAGGCGGCAAAGTACCTGAAAAGGTTGAATCAACCGCTGAAAGGGCGTATAATTGAAGTATTGGAAGGCCTCGCCAAAGAGCCGCCCGAAGGCGATATTCGCGCAATGGCCGGGCGGGACGGCTATCGGCTGCGCATTGGCGGGTACAGGGCGCTGTTTGACATCACGGAAAACGAAATCGTCGTGTATGAGATAGGACCGCGCGGGCAGATCTATAAGGGGAGGCGATAACATGTCCGAATTGCGCAGGGAAGTACAGGATTGCATAGACAGGCTCCCGGATTCCAAACTG
>DVGE01000117.1 GCA_018712885.1 Candidatus Pullichristensenella stercoripullorum
GCGCACGGCGTAGATGCCGTATTCCACGTTGCCGGAAAGCGCCTCCGCCTTGCCGCCCGCGGCGCTTTGGCAGAGATAATAGGTATAGCCCGGTTCACGGCGCAGCTCCACCGCGCCGTCAAAGCCCTCTGTCTCCGCGCTCTGGGGGATGAGGTAGGCGTTGGTCTCCGCGTCGTAGGGAAGCGGCGCGCCCGCGAGCGTCAGTTCCACCGTACCTGAGGGTTCGGGGAAGGTCTTCGCCTCTTCAGGCGAGAGCAGGCGCAGGCCGTCCAGCCCGTCGATCATTGCCCTTACCGTATCCGCTTCGAGAAAGGCGGGCGCGGCGAGGCAGAGCAGCGCCGAAAAGACCAGCAAAAAGATCAGCGCGGCGGACAGCCTGCGCACGGGCGTTCCTCCTTTCAACGCCGGACGGGAAGCGGCTCCCCGTCCGGCGCAGGGGTCAGGCGACGGTCAAACGTCAGTCGTCGTCGTCCGTATCCTCATAGTCGTCGTCATCGTCGTCGGTGTCCTCATAGTCGTCATCGTCGTCCGTGTCGTCATAGGACGGCTGGGGCTTGGGCTCGGGCTTGGGTTCCGGCTGCGGCTCGGGCTGGGGCTGCGGCGCGGGACGGTCGTCGTCGTCATCGGTATCGTCGTAGTCGTCATCGCGGTCGTCGTCATCGTCGGTATCGTCGTAGGACGGCTGCGACGGCTGGCTCGGCTGGGACGCCGGGCGGTCGCCATCATCATCGGTGTCGTCGTAATCGTCGCCCCAGTCGTCGTCATCGTCGGTGTCATCGTAGACTGGCTGCGACGGCTGGCTCGGCTGCGAGGCGGGACGGTCGTCGTCATCGTCCGTGTCGTCGTAGTAGACATCGTCGTCGGTGTCGTCGTAGTAACCGTCATCGTCGTCGGTATCGTCGTAGTCGTCGTCGGTGTCGTCGTAGAGGCTGTCATAGTAGTCGTCATCATCGTCGGTGTCGTAGAAGTCTTCCACGTAGTCCCAGCGGGCGACGACATCATCGGCAAAGAGGCGATGGGCATCGTCCTCGGCGTAACTGCCGGTGGCCGTCAGGCCGTTGGCGAGCTGGAACTCGCGCAGGGCCGCCTGCGTGCGCGGGCCAAAGATGCCGTCGGCCTTGCCGGTGAGGTAGCCGAGGGTAATGAGCCGCTCCTGCAGCTCGGCCACGCGGGTGGTGGAGGCATCGTCGCGGCTGCCCTCGCCGAGGGAAGCGCCGGTATTGGCCGTGCCCCACGCCCATGTGTCGTCGGCGGCGTCGTCCCAGTCGTCGTCGTTCTCCCAATCGTCATCGTCCCAGTCGTCGTCCATGATGATGAACTCGACAAAGCCGGTGGGCAGGTTGTAGTCGGCGGCGATGGTGGCGGCATGCTCAGGCGTCATGCTGCGGCGGATGGTGTCGCGCGAGGCCTCGTTGGCGGGATCGTCGTCGGTGTTGAGGAACAGCGAGAGGATCACCTGCACGTTGCGGTAGCGCTCCTCGGAGGCGGGGTTGACCATGATCTCGGCGCGCAGCACGTTGGCAAGCGCCCGGTAGTAGGCGTTGCGCACCTGCGCCACGGAGAGGCCGTGCGAGGCGGCGTAGGCGGCGATGTCCTGCGTGGTGATGGCGCACAGGCCGTCCAGCGCCGGGGCGATGGCCTGCGCGCCGGCGGCGTCGGTGAAGATGACGGAATAGTTGCCCATCATCACTTCGTCGAGGTACTGTTCATTCGTCTTGAAGGTCACAGGGGCCTGCCCGCCGGAGACATTCTGCCCGGTCAACTGCTGGAAAGCGTCGAGGGCGCTGCCCTCGGCCGCGGCGGTGAGCGCGACGGCCAGCGTCAAAAGCAACGCCAGCGCGACGATACAAAACTTCTTCAAACTATCCAACTCCTCTGCAAAGCTTTTTGGAAGGAACTTCCTTACGCGCCCATCATACAGCATGCGCCCCCTTCCAGTACAGCTTTTCACGCCCCTTTTCACGCGCTTTTCACAGAGGGTTGCGGGAGGTTCTTTTCGGGTATGCGTATGGCTGCTTCAGCTGCTCTTTCGGAGAAATGTGCCATATCTCGAATACTTCATGTTGGCTCCTATCTGTTGCGCAAACAGCGTCCACTTCAAGGCAGTACTCAGAAGTTTCCCTCAAAGAAGCACTCTGCATATAAGATGAAAAAGATCGGTAACATGGTTCTGCACATGGACTATTTAACGAAACTCCGTCCCCGGGTTCACTCTATTCTCTCGTATCACCATGCTTATGATAGGCCATGATGGTCATTGTTGACCGTCACCTGACAGCAGCCTCACGATGATGGTTCCATCGTGGGGCTGCTTCGTTTTTTGAGAACTGTCTTTTCGATTTTTCCAATGGACATACGGATGCTCCCACTGTTCGTCGGGGCGGCGATCCTGCTGGATACACCATCTGCTCTGTCGCTTGAGTCACGCTCTGCGACGGGCACCTCCGCATCGTCGCGTCAAAATGGCAGCTTCCTGCGGAAAGATGGCCGTTGGCCGTCGCCGGCGGTCAGGCGAGCGCCGCATGCTGCCATCGCAGTGATGCGCGCCTCTCGCGCAGAGGTCGCCGCTGCGCGCCACATCGTCACGTTCAGGCGCGTTAGTTGTGCAAATAGGCATAGATGATGCGCTTATCGTGTTTGAGCTCCCGGGCAGCGTTTTCCATGAGCAGTTTTCCGCGCTGCAGGACGTAGGCATAGTCGGCGACTTCCAGCGACAAGCGGGCGTTTTGTTCGGCGATCAGCATGGATATGCCCTCTTCATTGTTCAGCTTCGTGAGCTGGCAAAACATGGTCTCGATCATCTTGGGCGCCAAGCCATGGGAAGGCTCATCGAGGATCAGGAGTTTGGGACGCCCCATCAGCGCACGGCCGATAGCGAGGATCTGTTGCTCACCCTCCGAAAGGCTCCAAGCCATTTGCCTCCGACGGGTATAGAGGATGGGAAAGCAGCTGTATACGCGCTCGTAATCCGAGCGGATCGAGCGGAGGCCGCAAAACCCTCGCCAAGCGGCCGTTCCGATCTCCAGGTTTTCTTCTACTGTCAGCGACGGACATATGCGCCGCCCTTGAAGCACGTGGATAATGCCGCGCTGGGCGATCTCTCTCGGGCCCAAGCCGCTGATGTTTTCGTGGTCCCACTCTATGATACCAGAGAAATCGATCCCGCCTGAGATGGCGTTGAGGACGGAAGACTTTCCCGAGCCGTTGTTGCCCAACAGACAGACGATGCTCCTGTCATTGACCTCTATCGTAATATCCTGAAGGACGAATGTCGAATGAAAGCGGATGGACAGCCGGTCGATCTTTAGCATGTGGCCCTCCCAATACTCAGGATCTTGGATGCATACGCATATATTCCTTTGGCGTCGCGCCGACCGTTTTTTTGAAGATCTTGTGGAAGTATGATGGATTGTTGAATCCGACCTTTTCGGCGATCTCTCCGATCTTGATATTGCCTTCGAGCAACATTTTTTTCGCTTGCGCGATGCGCACATCGGCGATGTAATCCGTGATGTTGATGCCGACTTTTTTCCGAAAGAGTTTGCAAATATAATACTTGCTGTAATTGGTATGTTGCGCAAGACTATCCAAAGTGATATTCTCCGCATAGTGCGCATTGATATAATCGCAAACGCTTTCGATGGGGTCTTGCTGCGCGTTGTGCGGCGGTTCCTGCTCCTTCAGATCTTCGGGCTCCGCTTGGATGGGGCGTTCCCACATACAAAAGATCTGGTCGCGGTCGCCTTTGCCCATTTCGAAGCACATTACATGGTTGATGTGCTGATAGCTCTGCGTCAATTCTGCGAACGAATGGATCCGGTCGGCGTATATCGTGCAGGAGGAGCGGAATTCCTTGTGGAACAACATGCGCACGCGCTCCAGTATGCTCAGGATCCGCTGCGTGGGCGTGATGATATTGCTGCGCGCGGAGACCTCGACCAGGGCGCAAAAGACGTTGGGGGCGGCGACAAAAAACTCCGTATGCCCGTATTCCTTTAGGATCTCACAATAGAGTTTTTTTACGGCGTAGTCGAGCGCGTCGGTATCGACAAAGCGCCGCAACACCCCCACATAGTCGTCCAACTCGAGGATGACGAAAAAGGGCGGGTTTTCATCAAAGCGGAGCTGCAACTCTTCAGAGGCGGCGGCGATCATGTGCGGATCCTGCACCTTGCCCTCGAGCAGGTCGGCCAAAAAACGCCTGCGCAGCACGCAAGAGGGCAGATACTCCTGAGATGGGAAGAACGCAGCCAGCTTCCTGCCGCGCGAGGCTTCAAGCGCGCTGATCGCGTTTTGCAGTATCCTTGTCAGCTTGTCCGTGTTGACGATCTCGTCCTTCAGCAAATAATCAAAGGCGCCAAGTTTCATGGATTCCTTGACGTATTCCAGATCGTTATAGCAACTCAGGACCAGAAAGAGCGTATCAGGGAAGTCCCTTTTCGCCTGTTCCATGAGGCGGACTCCATCTGAACGAGGCATGTGCATATCCGTCAGTACGATGTCTGGACGCAGCCGGGAAATGAGCTCATAGGCTTCCACGCCATCCGAAGCCTCCCCGATGATCTCAAGATCCAGCTTTTGCCAGTCGACAACGGATTTTAGGCCGATCCGCACGATGCTGTCGTCATCTACGATCAGAACTTTGTAAGACATGTCCGTTCTCCTCATTTTTCTTTCAGCATTGGATGGGCACAGTCACAGTGACTTTCGTTCCCTGCCCAACGCGGCTGTGGATCCCGATGCCATATTCCTTGCCGCAGAGGAGTTTGATCCTTCGGTTGATATTGCCGATGGCGATCCCCATGTAACGCGAGGAAGACACGCGCTCGTTGAGCAGGATCTCAGGGATCCGGTCCTTTTCGATGCCTTCACCGTTGTCCTCAATAGCGATGTCGATGCGATGGCCGCGCCGCGTGACGACGATGCGGATCTCGCCCTGCGCGCGCTCCCTGGCGCAGTCCACGAAGCCGTGATATACGGAGTTTTCCACGAGAGGCTGCAAAATAAAACGCGGGATCTGCATTTGCAGGAGGAGCGGGTCGATCTCAAAGGCAAAAGAAAACATATTGCCAAAGCGTATTTTTTGCGCGGTGAGATAGGCTTCCACCAGATCCAGCTCATCTTCGATGGAAACATAATCTCCATCGGTCGCGGTGGCGCGCAGCAGTTTGTCCAGCGAGGTGACGGTGGCGATCACGTCGTCGATGCGGCCGGCCTTGGCGAGCCATTGGATGTTGTTGAGCGTGTTATAGACGAAGTGAGAGTTGATCTGCGTCTGCAATACGCGCACCTGCGTATCGGTCTTCATCTGGTTGATCTCCTCGATCTTCTCGATGAGATGATGGGTCTCCTCCCGCTGCGTCATGAGCGCATAGGCAAGGCCGCCGATCTCATCCCGGCGCTCCGCGAGGCTGGCGATCTCTGACTTCATTTCCGGGTTGCGCGTCGCGGCGATGAGCATTTTCAGCGGCTCGCGCAGGTGGATGCGCAAATACAGCATCAGCGCGACCAGGAGAATGACTGCGACGAGAAACATCATGCATAGCCGCAGGGTCAAAGGCGATACGACGCGGGAAAACTGTTGGCAGGGGATGGCGCAGATCCACAGGTCTCTCAGCGCGCTTTCCCGAGCGATGAAAAGCGTGCGACCGCGGTAAGGGATCGTTTGCAGGAACGATCCGGGCGCTTGCTCGCGCGCCTGCGAAACAACGCTCTCGTCCGGCCAGATCGGGTAGAGCGGAGCGTCTTTGTCGCTTGTATAGGTACGGCTGACGATGAGCGCACCATCGGCGTCAAAGACGCTTACCGTCGCTTCCAACGCCGGGTCGCCAAGAGAAAAGTCCGACAGGTCTGTTCCATCGCTCGCTGCGGCTTCCTCCAAAGATCGCGAGGCCACGTCCCGCGCCTTTTGCAGCAGCAGGTCTTCTGAAAAATGAACGCAAAGTAAGTGATACGCCCCCAGCAAGGCAAAGACGATGACTGTAATAAAAATGACAATGCTGATATAATTTGGACGCTGCCGCATGTGCCTCTTCGTTGCTGCTCTGTCCTCCAAGAAGGCGTCCTCCTTTGTCGAACTCTCTTTTTATTATACACACATAGTCAACTATATTCAAAGGTAAAATGGCAACAATATGCACATATCACCGGATGTTGATATTCTCGCATAACAATATATTGTCTTTTGCAAATGCGAGGCGAAAAAGGCCAAAATTGTATCATCGAATAGAAATGGATTGTCACCAAAAGGCCAACGCCGGCGCTTCACGGCGCCGTGCTCGTTTGCTATAATAACACTACAGGAGTTGTGCACGGCTTCATAACAATGGATTTAAGCGAAATGACCAATATTAGGGAGGAATGGAAGATGAAGCATAGCAGATTGGCGCTCATGCTGCTTGTGATTGTGTTGGCGCTTGGTATGGTGTCCGCGTATGCGGAGACGGAAGCGGAGCCGGAATTCGATGGCGAGATCCGCATTGGCCTGATTTGCCCTGTGACCGGGACCAGCAAGGCGATCGGTGATTACCAGCAGAATGGATTCAACCTGGCCATGGAGGAGATCAACGCGGCTGGCGGCATCCTGGGCAAGAAGATCGTTGGCGTCATCGCGGACGAAGTTGACAATATGCAGTCTGCTGTGAACGCGCATATGCTGCTCCTCTCGGATGACAGCATCATGGGCATCGTTGGCTCGACCTATTCCGTCTACACCATCGCCGCTATCCCGCAGATCACGGAAGCGGGCGTTCCCTATATCGCCGGCGGTTCCTCTTCGGGCATCACCGATGAGGGCAGCGACTATGTGTGGATGGTCCGCCCCACCGATGTGTATCAGGGCCAGGTCCTCGCGGACGTTGCCATTGAGGTGCTTGGCATGCAGAACCCCGCGATCATGTACTCCACGCAGAGCTCGCTGATGGCGCTGCAGGAGCGTCTGGTCGCGGCGCTGCAGGAGCGCGGCATCGAAGTGGATCCCGGCAACCTCTACGGCTTCCCGGAAGAGGAACAGAACTATGCGCCCATCTTTGCGCAGATCCAGAACTCGGATGCTGACGGCCTGATCTGCCTGACCAACGTGCTGCCCGCCTCTATCATCTGCCAGCAGTTTGAGATCGCCGGCATCGACCTGCCCCATATGGGCCAGACTTCTTACAGCGGCGCCGTTTGCCGCGAGAACGCCGGCAGCGCCGCTGATGGCTGGTACTCCGTTGCCGACTGGACCCCGGAAGTGACCGAAGGCGTTGCCAAGCACTTTGAGGACGCTTACAGGGCCAAGTATGGCGCTGCTTCCGACCTGGGCGCCGTGTGCGCTTACGATGGCCTCTACCTGCTCAAGGCCGCTTGCGAGATCGCCAACACCACGACGGATCGCGAAGCGATCAACAACGCGCTTTATGAGATCTCCGAGCTGGAAGGCGCGATCTCCACGTACACCTATCTGGGCGACCATAACCTCAATACTTCCCTGTATGTGACCAGGAACGAAGATGGCCTCGCGGTGATGATCGACAAGATCACGTATCGCTAAAGCGCCCCGTGCCGGCTCGCTGCCTGAAAAGGCGCGAGCCGGCGCTCAGACTCCAAGGATTTCTCGGCAACTGAGGTGAGCGATTTGAACTTTAACGTCTTTGTTGCATTGACGGTAAATGGCCTGGCCATGGGCGTGATCTACGCGCTGCTGGCCATGGGTCTGATCCTGTTGATCCGGGCCGTCGGCGTAATGAATTTCGCGCAGGGCGATCTTTTGATGCTGGGCGCATACATCACCTGTTGGCTGACGGTGGATCTGGAATTGCCCTTCTGGCTGATGGTGCTCGTAGCCCTGCTTTGTTTTGCCGTAGTGGGCTTGATATTCATGTTCAGCGTATACTGGCCGTTGCGGAACGCTTCCTACCCGGCGGCCACGGTCATTGCGACGATGGGAGCGTCGATGGTGCTCAAAGAGCTGGTGACGCTGCTGTGGGGAAGCCTGCCGCGATCCATGCCCTCTTTGGTCAGGACAGAGGACGGCAGCGCGGCGGTGTTGCAGATCGGCAGCATCAACCTGCAATGGCAGTACGTGCTGACCATTCTTGTGGGTATCGTCATCATGGCTTTGGTATTCTTCCTGTTTGAGAAGATGTATGTCGGAAAAATGATGCAGGCCGCGGCGCAGGACGCTTACGCCGCCAGCATGCTTGGCATACCGACGATCGCGACCATTGCGGTAACGTATATCGTCGTGGTCATCATGGTCTCGGTGGGCGGATATATGATCGCTCCGATCTTCATGGTCAGTACGACGCTGGGTTCGCTGCAGCTGCGAGCATTTGCCGGCGTGGTCATCGGCGGGTTTGGCAACATAAAGGGCGCGATCATCGGTTCATTGTTGGTCGGCCTGATCGAATCGTTCAGTACGTTGCAGTTCTCTTCCTATAAGGACGTCACCGTGTTCATGGTGCTGATCATTTTCCTGCTGGTCAGGCCGCAGGGGATCTTCGGAGAACGCATCGCTGACAAGGCGTAAGGGGGCGGTAAAATGGTCAACGGACAGAGAAAGATCAGCCTCGGCACGCTTGTCGTTTTCGCCCTGGTCGCGGCGTTTGTACTGATCGTTCCCAGCGTTACGAGCGGCTACTCCATGATGATCGTGAACCTTTCGCTGATCTACGCGATCGCCACGTACGGTCTGTCGGTCATGCTGGGCATGGGCGGTATGCTTTCCTTTGCAGCGGTCTCGTTCATGGGCGGCGGCGCTTACTGGGTCGCCAACCTTTGCACGGGGCGCCTGGGTGTTTCCATGGAGCCGTGGCTGGCGCTGCTGCTGGCGCCGGTGGTATTCGCGGTCGTCGGATTCATCATTGGATCGATCCTGCTCAAACTGAATGGCACGTATTTCACCTTTGCGACGATCGCGCTGGTGCAGGTGGCGTGGTGCCTTTTCCAGAATTACCGGCCGCTCTTTGGCGGGCCGGACGGCATCTCCGGCATCGCTACGTTGGAGATGTTTGGCCTGAAGATCACTTCCTATACCCAGTGGTTCTATGTGCTGGCGGCCATCACGCTGATCGTGGCGCTGCTGGTGGAAAGGATACGACGCACACAGCTGGGCCGCTCCCTGGCGGCGATCCGCGACAACCAAACGGCCGCGCAGATCCTTGGCGTCGACGTGTACCACACAAAGGTCATCGCCTTTACGATCGCGGCTGCGCTTGGCGCTCTGTCGGGCGCGCTGTATTGCCTGCAAGGACGCTTCGTTTCCTCGGATATGTTTACCTTTGAACGCGCAACGCAGTTCATCATCATGGCCATGCTCGGCGGCGTGAACGATACGTTCGGCATCTTCCTTGGCTCGGTGCTGATCACCGTGCTGCCGGAGTCTCTGCGCGTGTTGCAGAAATACCTCAAGATCGTTTACGGCACGGCGATCATTCTGCTGATGATCTTCATGCCGATGGGGATCATGGGCGCGATCAAGGATGGCTTCAAAAAGATGCGGAGAAAGAAGCGGGAAGCCCTGATGAATGTCGCGAGGGAGGTAAAGCCATGAAGCCCATTTTGCGGTTAGAGCAGGTGTCTAAGCGCTTTGGCGGCGTCGTCGCAGCGGACGATGTGACCTTTGAATTGATGCCCGGAAAAGTCAAAGGCCTCATTGGGCCCAATGGCGCGGGAAAGAGCACGTTGCTCAACCTTATCAGCGGCATTTATGCCCCTGACGGCGGAGATATTTACTTTGACGAGCGGAAGATCACGCAAACGCCTGCGCACAAGCGGGCGCGCATGGGGATCGGCCGCACATTCCAAACGCCGCGCTTCTTGCAGCGCTCCAGCATCCGCGACAATTTCCTCCTGGGGACAGATCTTGGCGACAAGCTGGGATATTTCAAAAGCTATCTCGGCTGTCGCGGCTCTGACTTTGACAAGGAATTTGAAAAGCTGTTGCAGATCACCCACCTGGAATTCGATTGGGAAGACGACATCAACAGCCTGCCCTTTGGCAAGCGCAAGCTGCTGGAGATCGTGCGCGCGATGCTGGCGCATCCCAGGGTCATGCTCATCGACGAACCGGCGGCGGGCCTGAACAACAAGGAAGGCGAATATGTCATGGACATGATCCGTTACGCCTCCCGGGAACAGGGCATCGGCGTGATGTTGATCGAACATTCCATGGAAATGGTGATGAATATCTGCGACGATATCGTCGTTTTGAGCTTTGGCAAGGTCATTGCGAAGGATGAGCCCAAGGCCATCGCCACGAACCCGGTGGTCATCGAGGCATATCTGGGGGAGGAGACAGATGATTAAGATCGAGAATCTGCACGCTTACTATGGGGCGGTGGAAGCGCTCAAAGGCGTCAATATAGATATCCCCTCAGAGAAGATCACTTGTCTGATCGGCGCGAATGGCGCGGGAAAGACGACGTTGCTCAAGTCCATATCCGGCATGATCCATCATACGGGCTCGATCCGCGTGGACGATACGGAGATCTCACAGAGATCCCCCACGAAGATCGCCGCCATGGGCATCATCCATGTACCGGAGGGAAGACACATTTTTCCTGGACTGACGGTGCGGGAGAACCTGGAAGTCGGCACGATCGCCTGGCATGGCTTTTTCGGCCGCAAACCCTATGATGCCGAGTTGGAAGAAGTGTATGCGCTTTTCCCTCGCCTTTGGGAACGAAAAGATCAGCTTGGCTGGAGCCTTTCCGGCGGCGAACAGCAGATGCTCGCCATTGGCAGGGCGATGATGGCCCGCCCCAAAGTCCTGCTTCTGGACGAGCCTTCCATGGGTTTGGCGCCGATCGTGGTCTCGGAACTCTTTGATAAGATCAAGGAGATCAACCAAAAGGGCCACACCATCCTGCTCGTTGAGCAAAACGCGCGCCTGGCGTTGAAGATGTCGGATCATGCCTATGTCCTGGAACACGGGGAGATCGCTTTCTCCGGCGACGCGGAGAGCGTTCGCAGGGATCCGCGCACGGTGCGGGCATATCTGGGCAAATTCGCCGGGAAACATACGGCATAAAAAGGAGAGAAAAACAATGGTCAAGAGCTTTCGTGAACTCATGCGGCGCGGGGAAAAACTGATCGGCACCTTTATGATGACCGATTCGCAGGAAGTCCTGGAGATCCTGGGCGAAGGCGGCTTTGAATTTGTCGTGATCGACGAGGAACACGGCGGGCTGCAAGATGTCTGCTATTCCAATCTTGTCCGTACGGCTGAGGCCGCGGGCGTCATTCCGATCTTCCGCACGCCGGGCCTGGTCGAAGACAGCGTAAAGCGCGCGTTGGACGCCGGCGCTTCGGGCGTTATGATCCCCAACGTCAGCAGCGCGGACGATGCGCGCATGGCGGTGTCGCTGAGCAAATTCCCGCCCATCGGTCACAGGGGCGCATGCCCCTATGTGCGCGCCAACCATTATGGCGAGGGGGACAAGCAGGCGTATTTCCGCAAGAGCAATGAGGAAGTAGCGCTGATCCTTCTGGTTGAGGGGCCGGAAGGCGTTGCGAATTTTGATGAGATCCTTGAGGTCGAGGGCGTAGACGCGGTATTCTTTGGGCCGTTCGACCTTTCGGTGGCCATGGGCATCCCTGGAGAGATCGACGATCCCAGGGTCGTGGAAGCGATCCGCACCATGATCCACAAGGCAAACGCCAAGGGCGTCTTCGCGGGCATGCTGGGCGTCGACGCCGCCGCGACACAGCGCTGGATCCAAGAGGGCGCGGACTTTATCCTCGTGATGCAGGATACGCTGCTTCTGCTCAAGGCCTGCAAGGACATCCTCGCGGAGATCAAGGCCGCGGCGCCGGCAAAGGCTGAATAAAAGGGCCTTTTGGCCGTTGACGCAAATTCATCGCGCGTGAAGGCACGGCCGCAAGGGTCGTGCCTTTTTTGACGGCCCGACAGACGGGCGGCGTTCGCGCGTCCGGGCGCTGGCGACGATCCCTCACAGTGAAAAATACATCTGCGCCGTTTCCCCCTGTTTTCAACGCAGGACGTCAGGGGGCAGGCTTTCGACGGCCTTTTTGTGCGGATCGTTCAGGCGGGGCCGGCGCGCGTGGTTGGAAAGGGGAGAAGAAACATGCGATACTTTCTGGGCCTGGACAATGGGGGAACGACCACCAAGGCGGCGCTTTACGACCTCAAAGGGCGCGAGATAGGGGTTTGCAGCACAGAGACAAAGGCGCTCACGCCGCGCCCGGGTCTTATCGAGCGCGATATGGAAAAGATGTGGGAAGCAAACTGCGCTGTGATCCGCGGCGTGCTGGAAAAAACAGGCGTCCAGCCCAACGCGGTGGCGGGCGTGGCGGTCTGCGGCCATGGCAAGGGGCTGTACCTGTGGGGCAAGGACGGCAGGCCGGCGCGCAACGGTATCATCTCCACCGACGACCGCGCGTACCAATACCCCGCGCGTTGGCGCGCCGATGGGACGGAAAAGAAGGCGTTCGCGCTTTCCTGCCAGCATATCATGGCCTGCCAGCCGGTGGCGCTGTTGGCGTGGCTGCGGGATCACGAGCCGGATGTGGTCAAAAACATCCGCTGGATCTTTGCTTGCAAGGATTACGTGCGCTTTCGGTTGACGGGCGAGGCATGGGCAGAGATCACAGACTATTCGGGCGCCAATCTCGTCAACCTGCACACGGGGCAGTACGACGACGAGCTACTGGCTCTGTTCGGGCTGGGCGATCTTCGCCAGGCGCTGCCGCCGCTTTGCGGCTCCGCACAGATCTGCGGGCAGATCACGGAAGAAGCAGCGTGCAAATGCGGACTGGACGCGGGCACGCCGGTGGTCGGCGGCATGTTCGATATCGACGCCTGTGCGCTGGCGGTGGATGTGCTGGATGCGAAGAACATTTGCATGATCGCGGGAACGTGGAGCATCAACGAGTACCCGCGAACCGAGCCGGTGATGGACGGGAGCGTGCTGATGAACTCTTTGTTTTGCCGCCCGGGATACTATCTGATCGAGGAGAGCAGCCCGACGTCGGCGGGAAACAGCGCCTGGTTCGTCCATACGCTGCTTCCCGAAGCCAGCGCCGAAGCAAAGCGGGCGGGCAAGAGCGTCTATGAGGTCATGAACGAATGGGTGGCTTCGGTAGACGCGCGCGAATTCGTCCCCATATTTCTGCCGTTTCTGATGGCAAGCAACGTGCATCCCAACGCCAAAGGGTGCTTTGTGGGGCTGAGCGCCAGCCATACGCGCAGGCATCTGGCGCGCAGCGTCTATGAGGGCATCGCCTTTTCGCACAAGCAGCATTTGGATCGCCTCTTGCGCACGCGAGACGACATGCCGGAGTGCATCCGGCTGGCGGGAGGCGCGGCAAATTCCGCGGTCTGGACGCAGATGTTTGCCGATGTGACCGGTCTGCCGGTGGAAACGGTGCGCGTAAACGAAACGGGCGCTCTGGGATGCGCGATCGTCGCCGCCGCGGGCGTTGGCGCCTATGCCTCGCTGGAGGAAGCAGCGCGCGCGATGTGCCCTTTGGGGGAGCGCGTTTTCCCATCCCCGCGGCGGCACGAGATCTACCTGCGCAAGTACGCACTGTATCAGAAGACGATCGCCTGCCTCGACAGCCTCTGGTCAGATATGCAGCAATATGTGGAAAACGGCTTTGAGTAGGGAGAAAGATACATGGGCGAATGTCGTTTGGGATTGTACGAAAAGGCCATGCCTGCGCAGCTGGGGTGGGAGGAACGGCTCGAGGCGGCGGGCGCGGCGGGGTTTGATTATGTGGAAATGAGCATTGATGAGACGGACGCCCGCCTCTCGCGTCTGGAATGGAGCGATGGGCAGCGGCGCGATTGCCTGCGGGCGGTGCTCGACAGCGGCGTCCCCATCCACAGCATGTGTCTGAGCGGGCATCGGAAGTATCCTCTGGGGAGCCATGATCCAGCCATCCGCCAAAGGAGCTTGGAGATCTTGCGCCGGGCGGTGGATCTGGCCTGCGCGTTGGGCATACGCATCATCCAACTCGCGGGATACGACGTCTATTATGAGACTGGGGACGCTTTGACGCGCGGCTATTTTGAGGAGAACCTGGCGCGTTCTGTGGAATACGCGGCCCGGAACGGTGTGCCATTGGGGTTCGAGACGATGGAAACGCCGTTTTTGGACACGGTGCGAAAGGGCATGCGCTATGTGCGCGGCATACATTCGCCGTATCTGGGCATGTATCCCGATCTGGGGAACCTGACCAACGCGGCAAAACTCTATGGCGGCGATTGGGCAGAGGATCTGCGGAGCGGGGCAGGGAGCATTTTGGCGCTGCACCTCAAGGAAACAGAGGTGGGGAAGTACAGGGATATGGAATTTGGCGCGGGCCACGTGGACTTTGCCTGCGGCATACAGACAGCCCGCGCGCTGGGCGTGCGCATGTTCGTGGCGGA
>DVGE01000118.1 GCA_018712885.1 Candidatus Pullichristensenella stercoripullorum
CGCGAGGGATTCCCGCCGGACATGGCCGATTCGCTGGTGCTTTTCCTCTCCACCGATCCGTCGGCCGACCCGGCGCGCACCGCCTACGCGGCCAACGACTTCCGCCTGACCATGGTCATCGACGACTACTACTATAACACCGGCTTCGACCGCGACATGGTCGAGGACAATCAGGGCTTTGAGACCGTCGGCGAAGACGGCGACATGCAGGTGCTGGACGGCTACGAGTGCGCCGTGCAGGAGATCGAGGGCGGCTACACGCTCGAGGCGAAGATCCCGCTTGCCAACTTCTCCAACGAGAACATCCCCGCGCTGGTGCCCGAAGTGGGCCAGACCGTGTCTGTCGATTTCGGCATGTTCGACCTCGACTTCCCCTGCCCGGGCGTTGCTACCGTGCGCATCCAGTGGGCGGCGACCGACACCGTGGACACCGACCCCTCCCAGTGGGGCAGCATGACCTTCTGCGAATAAGAACAGGAGCGTAAAGCAATGAAAAAGATCCTCAGTTTGATCCTTATGGCGCTGCTGGCCCTGAGCGCGCTCACGCCGGCGCTGGCGGCGAACGAAGCCGTGACCGAAGTGGACGTGGCCGCCGTGCTGGCCGATACGGAAACGGGCGGCGACGTCAACGTCTACCACTGGTGGACGGCGGGCGGCGAGAAGGAAGCCATCGAGACCGTCATCGCCGGCTTTGAAGGCGACTACGCCAATCAGGAAGCCCGCTCCAACGCCATCCCCGGCGGCGCGGGCGGCGCGATGGTGATGAAGGTCAAGGTGCTGCAGCAGGCCGGCAAGAGCCCGGAGGCTTTTCAGGCCCACCCCGGCGAGGAGCTGGAACCCTACCTGAGCGCCAACATGCTGCTCAACCTCAACGACCTCTGGGCCGAGCTTGGCCTTGAGGAACGCATGATCGACAAGATCGTCGATCTGTGCAAGAGTTCTGACGGCAACTACTACATCGTGCCCATCGGCATCCACAAGACCAACACCATCTTCTACAACATCCACATGTTCGAGGAATACGGCATCGAGATCCCCGACCATACCGACATCACCTGGGAAGAGTTCTGGGACATCTGCGAACAGTTCAAGGAGAAGCTGCCCGAGGGCAAGTACGCGCTCGACCTCGGCGACCGCAAGGGCTGGACGGCGGCGCAGCTGTTTGAGAACATCATGATGGGCACCGACCCGCAGATCTACGAGGACTTCATCAACGGCAAGGCCACGCAGGAGCAGGTGCAGCAGGTGCTGGACGTGTTCAAGCGCCTGATGGAGTACGTCGCGCCCGACCATGCCGCCCGCGAGTGGTATGAGACGGCCGGCCGCGTGGTCGCCGGCGACTACGCCATGTACATCATGGGCACGTGGATGCAGCCCTTCCTCACCAGCCAGGGCTGGGTCTACGGCGAGGACTACGGCGTGTTCACCATGCCCGGCACCTCCGGCTACTACGGCATGTGCATCGACGGCTTCGTGGTACCCAACGACTCGGCCAACGTCGAAGGCGGCGTGCGCTGGGGCGCCGAGGTCGCCGACGCGGACGTGCAGGTCGCCTTCTCCGCGGTGAAGGAGTCCGTCTCCCCCTACACGGACACCCCGGACGACACCTACAACGAGCTGACCCTGCTGTTCAAGAACGAGCTGCTGGACGAAAACGTGGTCTGCTATCCCAGCTTCACGCATGGCACGGCCCTGCCCTGGGCGGCGTCCACGGACCTGCAGACCCGCATCACCGACTTTGCCACCTCCACCGACCCCGACACCGCCCGCTATGCGAAGATGATCACCGAGGCTTTGACCGAAGCCGGTGTGGAAGGAGATTGGAACATTGTTGATTAAGAACATACTGCGCCGCGGCCTCTGCGCGGCGATGACGCTGGCGGTCTGCGCGGCGCCCTGCTCCTTCGCGGCGGCGGAGGAGGCGGAGGCGGCGGCTGCCGAGTCCCTCAACAACTACCTGCTCATTGAAGAAGATGGCGAGCAGGTGGAGCTTGGCTACATCGAAGGCACGACCATCCTCGAGGTGGACGGCCTCAAGTTCAAGGACCACAATGGCAACGGCGAACTGGACGTCTATGAAGACTGGCGCGAGGACGACGAGACCCGCGTGGCGGACCTCATCTCGCAGATGACCGTGCGCGAAAAGATCGCCCAGATGCAGCACCCCACCTTCGTTCCCAAGTCCGGCGGCGAAGTGCCCTCCTATCTGGAAACGTGGGCCACGCAAGAGAACATCGGCCTGGTGCTGGTGCGTGAGCTGGACAGCGTGGAAAACGCCGCCAAGACCATGAACCAGGTGCAGGCGTGGGCGGAGGCCTCCCGCCTCGGCGTGCCGATCATCGTTTCGATGGACTCCGTACACGGCACCTCCTACGTCTCCGGCGCCACCGTCACCCCGCATAACCTCGGCCTTGCCGCCACGCGCGATGTGGAACTGGTCTCCGAGCTGGCCGACATCGCCCGTCAGGAGCATATCGCCGTCGGCACGCGCATGACCCTCTCCCCGGAGGCCGACATCGCCACCGAACCCCGCTGGGGCCGCGTGATGGAGACCTTCGGCGAAGACCCGGAGCTGGTCACGGAAATGACCACCGCGCAGATCATCGGCTTCCAGAACGGCAGCGACGGCCTCAATGAGGATTCCATCATCGCCTGCATCAAGCACTTCCCCGGCTCCGGCCCGCAGATGGACGGCATCGACATGGCCCCCATCGTCGGCGACGAGGAATCGCTTGAGACCCACCTCATGCCCTACTACGCGGCTCTGGAAGTCAATGTGGCGGCCATCATGCCCTACTATTCCAGCTCCGTGTATCTGGACATGACCACCGCCGCCCTCGGCTCTGAGATCGTTCTGCAGGACCTTCTGCGCGACGAGATGGGCTTTGACGGCATCATCCAGACCGACTGGGGCATGATCTGGGCCATCCAGCAGACCCGCGCCCTCTTCGACGGCGAGATCAGCGAGGAAGAGGCTGTACTCATCGGCGTGATGGAGGGCCAGGTGGACGGCATCGGCGGCGAATCCATCCGCCTGATCGACACCATGGAGACCCTCTACAACGACGGCCAGATCACCGACGAAGTGCTTGACGCCGCCTGCCGCCGCATCCTCCTGCCCAAGTTCCAGATGGGCGTGTTCGAGAACCCCTACTGCGACGTCGCCTACGCCGTGGAGTACGTCGGCAACGACGAGTCCCGCGCCCTCAACCTCGAGGCCGCCCGCAAGTCGATGACGCTGCTCAAGAACGACGACGACATCCTGCCCTACGATTCCACCGGCAAGAAGATCCTCGTCGCGGGCCTGCGCGCCGGCGATATGGACTCCCTCTGCGGCGGCTGGTCCTCCGCGCAGGAAGGCCTGACCATCGAGCAGGCGCTGGCCGAGTACGCCGCCGAAGGCGCGGAGATCGTCTACGTGGCCGAAGACCTCGAACGGATGAAGACCGAGGCCGAGGACGCCGATCTCATCATCGCCGCCGTGGGCGAGCCGAGCTACATGCACTCCTCCGCCTGGGGCACCGAGGATCTCTCCCTCACCGCCACCCAGCAGGAGATGATGGAAGTGCTGGACGCCACCGGCAAGCCCATCGTCACCGTGGTCATCAACGGCCGTCCGCTGATCCTCACCTGGTGCGCCGAGAACACCGAGGCCATCCTCATGGCCTACTATCCCGGCACCGAGGGCGGCATCGCCATCGCCGAGACCATCTACGGCATGAACAACCCCACCGGCAAGCTGCCCGTGCAGCTGCCCCGGGATATGGAATCGGTCCTCAACCAGGAATCGGATGTCTCCTTTGACCTCGAAGACCCGCTCTACGATTACGGCTACGGCCTCAGCTACGACATGTAAGCGGTGAAGCGGCCCCGCCGGATCGGGGTCCTCTCCGGGCGCGGACGGGACACGGCTGCTACCGCCCGCCCGCGCCCTTTCACATCCGCCGCGACGATGGGAGAAATGTCTATGGTCAAGTTCCTCAAACGGCATCCCATGCTCCCGCTCATCATCCCCGCCGCGCTTCTGATCTACTTCGTCTACGTGGCGCTGGGATGGAACCTGTGGGTGTCCGTCTCCGATTGGGAGCAGTACTCGCTGGAAGCCAGCTATGGCTTTGGCGGCTTCCAGTGGTATATCCACATGTTTCAGGATCCCGACTTCTGGGTGGCGCTGAAAAACACGCTGCTTTTGTTCCTCATCATCCCCATCTGTCTGGTGCTGGGCCTGTTGCTGGCGCTTTTGATGGATCAGGGGCTGAAAGGCACCTCGCTGTTCCGCAACCTCATCCTTCTGCCCTTCGCGCTTTCCTACGTGGTCACCGGCACGGTCTGGGCGTGGATGTACAACCCCTCCAGCGGCATCATCAACTCCATCCTCCGCTCGCTGGGTCTCGATGCGCTGGCCGGCAACTGGATCGCCTCGCAGGAGACGGTCATGGGCTCGATCATCCTGGCGCTGGTGTGGCAGTTCTCGGGATATGTGGCGCTGATCTTTCTGGCGGGCATCAAGTCCGTGCCGCAGAACGTCATCAACGCCGCCAAGCTCGACGGCGCCTACTCGCCCCGCATCTACGCCAAGCTGGTGCTGCCCTCGCTGAAGGGCGCGCTCTCCTCGGCAGTGACGATGCTGGCCATGTACGCGCTGCGCTCGTTCGACTTCATCTGGCAGATGACGCAGGGCGGCCCGGGCACGGCTTCGCACACGCTGCCGGTGCTGATGTACCGCGAAACGTTTGAGCAGAACAACTTCGCCTACGGCGCGGCGATCGCCAGCTTCCTGCTGGTGTTGGTGCTGGTGCTGATCCTGCCCATCACCTATTTCAGCCGCAAAAAGAGGAGGTAAAAAGATGCAGCTGACAGCCAAGGTCAAGCCCGCGCGCGAGAAGCTCTCCGTGCGCATGCGCGTGCTGCGCGCGGTCTTTTACCTCATCATGATCGTCATGGTGCTGTTGTACCTGTTGCCCTTCTGGGGCACGATCACCACGTCGTTCAAGACCGCGGAGGAGGCGCTGACCACCAATCCGCTGGCTTTCCCGGACACGATCTCTCTGGACGCCTACGCAGATTCCTTCGCGGAACTGAAGGATTCGCTCATCACCTCGCTGATCATCACGGCGGGCGGCGCGTTCGGCTCGGTGGCGCTCGGCTCTGTGTGCGCTTACGGTCTGAGCAAGTACCGCTTCAAGTTCAGCGGCACGTTCTTCCTGCTGCTCTCGGCAGCCATCTACCTGCCCTATCAGGCCATCCTCGTGCCGCTACTTAAGACGATCAGCAACCTCGGTCTCTACGATACCCACTTGGGTCTGATCCTCATCCACACCGTGTACGGCATGCCGATGTGTACCTCGATGTTCCTCGGCTTTTACTCGGACATCCCCGACGCGCTCATCCGCCAGGCGATGATCGACGGCAACGGCCCCTGGGCCATCTACCGCAAGATCGTGCTGCCCAACACCACCATCGCCACGGTGACGGTGCTGGTGTTCCAGTGTACGTCCGTGTGGAACGAAATGCTCTTTGCCCTGACGATGGGCGGCTTTGAGTGCATGCCCGCCACCATCGCCCTGAATCAGATGGTCGGCTCGCTCTCGGCGGAGTTCAACATGCAGATGGCCGGCTCCATCTGGCTGACGCTGCCCGTGCTGGTGCTGTACATCTTCCTGGGCAAGTACCTCATCCGCGGCTACATGGCCGGCGCGGTGACCGCATCTTAAGGAGGTTTGGCAATGAACAAGCGCATACTTTCCTGGCTTACGATCCTGGCGCTGCTTCTGACCTCTCTGGCGCTTCCGGCGCTGGCTGAGGAGGAAGAGGAGGCGACGCAGCCGACGAACGTACTCTATGTGGAAGCGGACGGCGAACAGCCGCTGCTTGGCTACACGGAGAACATCGAAATTCTCGAAGTGGACGGCTTCAAGTTCAAGGACCTCAACAAAAACGGCCAGTTGGACGTTTATGAGGACTGGCGCGAGGACACCGAAGCGCGCGTTACTGACCTGCTTTCGCAGATGACGCCGGAAAACAAGGCGGCGCAGATGCTGCACATGACGCTGGTCTCCCTCAAGGAGAGCTGGTTCAGCGAACTGAACGTGGGCTTCGTGCTGGCCTACACCTACCTCTCCGCCGGCGCGGAGGACGCCGCCAACAAGACCAACGAAGTGCAGGCGCTGAGCGAATCTTCGGCGTTGGGCATCCCCACCGTGTTTTCCATGGACTCGGTGATCGGCGCTTCCTGGGTGGACGGCGCTTCCCTGCTGCCGGACCAGCTGACGCTGGCCGCCACGGGCGATGTGGAGCTGGTGCGCGAGCTGACCGACATGCAGCGCGAGGAGATGCTGGCGCTGGGCGTGCGCATGAGCCTTTCCCCGGTGGCCGATCTGGCCACGGACCCGCGCTGGGGCCGCGTGCAGGAGTGCTTCGGTGAGGACGCGGAACTGGCCACGGAAATGGTCGTCGCCGCCATCGAAGGTCTGCAGGGCGGCAGCGAGCTGACCCCCACCTCCGTCATGGCCTGCGTCAAGCACTTCCCCGGCTCGGGCGCGCAGACCGCGGGCGTGGACGGCTCCCCGCTGGTGTTTGACGACGAGACCTTTGCGACCCATTTGAGCATCTTCGAGGCCGCCATCGAAGCCGGCGCCGCCTCCATCATGCCCTACGGCTACTCCACCGTGCCCTATCTGGGCGGCGACGCCGTGGAGAACTTCGCGCATGAGTCCTCCGTGGTGATGACCGACCTTCTGCGCGGCGAACTGGGCTACGAGGGCATCATCCAGACCGACTGGGGCCTCAACCACACCGTCGCCGCCCTCGCCGGCGCCGACGCTCTGGGCGGCGCTGGTCAGCGCGAGGCCGACAAGCTGGTGGAGAACCTCACCGTGGAACAGCTCGACGAGCGCGTCGGCCGCCTGCTGACCGCCAAGTTCGATCTCGGCCTGTTCGAGAACCCCTATGTGGACGTGGAGAACGCTGTCGCCACCGTCGGCTGCGAAGAGCATGTCGCGCTGGTGCGCGAGGCCGCGGCCAAGGCGATGACGCTGGTGAAGTACGAAAACGTCTCCGCCCTCGAAGGCCAGCAGATCATCCTCGCCGGCTCGCTTGCCGAGGACACCAACGCTCTGAGCAGCGGCTGGAAGATCGAAAACTACACCGCCAAGAGCATCCGCACCGCCATTGAGGAGCGCGCGGGCGCCGAGAACGTCACCTACATCGCCGACGACGTCTCCCAGGTGCAGGATTCCTACCCCGAGGGGACCACGGCCATCGTCGTGGTCGGCGAAGCCAGCGGCACGCATGAGCCGGCCTGGGGTACCGCGACCCTCGAGTTCCCCGCCGAGCAGGCGGACATGGTCGCCGCGCTGAAGGCCTCCGGCGTCCCCGTGGTCACGGTGGTAATCATGAACCGCGCCTATGTGCTTACCGACATCGCCGAAAACTCCGACGCGGTGATGCTCGCCTACCGTCCCGGCGCCACCGCCGGCGCGGACGCCATTGCCGGCGCGCTCTTTGGCGAGACCGCCATCACCGGCAAAACGCCCTTCCAGATCCCCGCCAGCATGGATCAGGTGCTGCTCCAGCGCGAGGACCTTGCCAAGGACATCGAAGACCCGCTGTACGATTACGGCTACGGCATCGACGTGGAATCCTTCGGCGCCTGACGCGCCACTGCACAGGGAGGAGATTTTTACATGGCTTCCATTACCATTCGGGACATGAGCGTGTCCTACAACAAGGGCAAGACTTATGTGCTGGAGAATCTGAGCCTGTCGGTCAAGGAAGGCGAGTTCTGCGTCTTCCTCGGGCCGTCCGGTTGCGGCAAGACCACGGCTATGCACTGCATCGCCGGCCTGCTCAAGCCCGCCAAGGGCGAGATCTACTTCGACGACGAGCTGGTCACCGCGCCGGAAAAGGGCGTTTTCGTGCAGCCGCAGGAGCGCAACATCGCCATGGTGTTTCAGGAGTACGCGCTCTATCCCAACATGACGGTGCGCAAGAACATGTCCTTCGCGCTCAAGACCCGCAAGACGCCCAAGGAAGAGATCGACCGCCGCGTGGACAAGATGGCGAAGATGCTCTCCATCGAGCAGTTGCTCGACCGTCGTCCCGCCGAGCTTTCCGGCGGCCAGCGCCAGCGCGTGGCCCTCGGCCGCGCCATGGTGCGCGACCCCAACGTCTTCATGCTCGACGAGCCGCTGGGCAACCTCGACGCCAAGCTGCGCGAGCAGGTGCGCTATGAGCTGAAGAAGATCCAGTCCCAGCTCGGCGTCACCACCATCTACGTCACCCACGACCAGACCGAGGCCATGACCATGGCCGACCACATCATCCTCATGAACAACGGTCACATCGTGCAGGAGGGCACGCCCAACGAACTGTACGATCATCCCTGTGACCTGTTCGCGGCCATCTTCCTCGGCACGCCGAAGATCAACACCTTCGACTGCACCGTCAAGCGCACGGAAAAGGGCCTCGTCTTCGCCAACGACCAGTTCACCTTCCCCGTCCCCGAGGCGCTGCGCGCCAGCGTGGAGAGCTATGCAGGCCGCGAATTGATCCTCGGCGTGCGTCCCTCCGACCTGATGCTTGCCGACGAGGGCGAGGCGGCCATCTACGGCATGGTGGACGGCATGGAGCCGCTGGGCGACGCCAACCTCGTCTACGTGCGCGTGGGCGAGCAGATCATCGTCTTCAAGTACACCGGCGAGCGGACGGAGTTCCATGGCCGCATCGGTCTGCGCCCGATCGTGGACAAGCTGCATCTCTTTGACAAGCAAACGCAAAAGCGCATCAACGACTGACCCCGCGCGCCCGCGTCCGTCGCTCACGCGGCGGGCGCGGGCGCTTTCGGCATCCGCCGTGCGCGGACGCACGCCGCCCGCGCACGGGAGCTGCCGGATCGATACAGGGGAGGGAAACGGCATGGAAGATATGGAAAAATTGCTCGAAGTACTCAGCGAAGTCAACGAGGATGTGGACTTCGCCCACGAAACGGCGCTGGTGGACGAGGGTCTGATCGACTCGTTCGACATCGTGGCCATCATCGCCGGACTCAACGCCGCCTTCGGCGTGCGCATACGCGCCGCGGACATCGCCCCGGAAAACTTCAACAGCGCCGCCGCCATCCTTGAGACCGTGCGGCGGGAGAGGGCGCGTTCATGACGCGCTGCGTGCTTGCGTGGCTGGAACAGTCGGCGCGCCGCGCCCCGCAGGCTGTGGCGCTGGAAGATGAACAGGGCGCGATGACCTACGCGCAGCTGCTTTCGCGCGCCCGCCAGATCGGCTCGCATCTGTTGCGGCACGCGGTCACGGGCGCGCCGGTGCTGGTGTACATGGACAAGGGGCCGGAGTGCGTGGCGGCGATGCTGGGCGCGGTCTGCGCGGGCTGCTTTTATACGCCGCTGGACACCTCCATGCCCGAGGCGCGCGTGGAGCGCATCCTCTCCCAGCTTGAGCCGCAGAGGGTGCTGTGCGCCGCTCGCTACGCCTCGCGCCTGCGCGCCCTCGCCGGTGAGGCGCGCGTGGACGCGATCGAGGAGATCGGCGAAACGGAGGACGCCGGCTCGCTGGCCGCCGTCCGCCGGGAGATGATCGACACGGATCTTCTCTACGTGCTGTTTACCAGCGGCTCCACCGGCACGCCCAAGGGCGTGAGCATCTCCCACCGCGCCGTGGTGGACTTCATCGACTGGGCCGCGGAGGCGCTCGCCATTCCCGCCGGTGCGCGCATCGGCAATCAGGCGCCGCTGTATTTCGACAATTCCGTGCTGGACATCTACGGGGCGCTGCGCGCGGGCGCCTGCGTCCATTTCATCCCCAACCGCCACTTTCTCTTTCCCGCCGGTATGGGTCAATATCTGCGCGATGAGCGCATCGACACCATCTTCTGGGTGCCATCGGCGCTGACGGCGGCGATGAACGCCGGGGCGCTCGAGCGCTGCGCGCCGCCGCTCAAGCGCGTGTTCTTCTGCGGCGAGGTCATGCCCTGCAAAACGCTCAACGCCTGGCGCCGCGCCTGCCCGGAGGCGCGCTTTGTCAACATGTACGGCCCCACGGAGATCACCGACGTGTGTACGTGGTTCCCCGTGGAGCGCGAATTTGCCGATACGGACGCGCTGCCCATCGGCTTTGCCTGCGCCAACACGCGCGTGACGCTGGTGGAGGGCGAGATCTGCGTCAGCGGCACCTGCCTCTCCAGCGGCTATTACAACGACCCCGAGCGCACGCGGGAGGCGTTCGTCCCCAGCCCGCGCGGCGGGGGCGTCACCGAGTGGATGTACAAGACCGGCGACCTCGGCGCCTACAACGAGCGCGGGGAACTGATGTTCCTCGGCCGCCGCGACAGCCAGATCAAGCGCCACGGCTACCGCATCGAACTGGGCGAGATCGAGTGCGCGCTCTGCGCTCTGGAGGATGTGCGCGCCGGTTGCTGCCTTTACGACGCGCCGGGCGAGCGCATCGTGGCTTTCTATGCCGGCGAGGGCGACGAGCGCTCCCTGCGCCGCGCCCTGCGGCAGGTATTGCCCAAGTACATGCTGCCGGACGTATTTCTGCGCAAGGACGCCCTGCCCGCCACGGGCAACGGCAAGATCGACCGCATGGCTCTGAAGCGGGAGTGGGAACATGAGCATACTGTCCGGTGAATTTCTCCTCTTTCTGACCGCGCTGCTGGCCGTGTACTACATCGTGCCGCTGCGCCTGCGCTGGTGCGCGCTGACGCTCTTCAGCCTCGGCTTTTACGCCTTTGCCGGCTGGCAGGGCCTTTGCTGGCTGTTGGCCGCCGCGCTGGCGTTCTACGGCGCGGCGCTGGCGGCGCAGGCGCTGCGTGCGCGCGAAGAGCGCCTGCGCGCGGCGGGCGAAACGGGCCCCGCGCGGCGGGCGCTGCGATTGCGGCGCGCCGTGGTGGGCGCGGCGCTGGCGGCGAGCATGGGCGCGCTGGTGTTTGTCAAGGCCGCCTCCCCGCTGGGCGCGCTTCTGTCGGCGCTGGGCGCGGGCGAGCAGCTCTCCTCTTTGCGCGTGCTGGCCCCGCTGGGTCTTAGCTATTGCACCTTTCAGGGCGCGGGCT
>DVGE01000119.1 GCA_018712885.1 Candidatus Pullichristensenella stercoripullorum
TGCAGAATTACATCGAGTACCACGCTTTGGAGATCTTCGTCGGCAACGGCGACACCCTCAACGTCAAGCGCTACCGCAACAAAAACGACGATGGCAGGTGGCGCTACTGCCTGTTCGACCTCGACTGGGCCTTCGACGTGGACACCAACTCCATCGGCCGCTGGCTCTCGCCCGGCGGCATGGGTACCAACAAGTATACCGACAACGCCCTCTTCATCGCCCTGATGGACAACAATACCTTCCGCGACCGCTTCCTCACCTACATGGGCGAGATGATGGCCACCGAGTGGACCACGGAAAAGGTGATCGACAAGTTCCACACCCGCTACGACGAATTGATGACCGAGATGCCGCGCCACGGCGAGCGCTGGGGCATGAGCCGTTCCAGCTTTGAATCGCAGATCAGCGAGCTGGTGGACTACGCGCGCACCCGCCCGGGCCGCTTGCTGGAGTTTTTCCAGGACAGCATGGACCTTTCCAACGAGCAGATGGAGCACTACTTCGGCGGGGCGAAAGCGGCGATCCGCGCCTACCAGAACCGCTGAAGTGCGAATGGTGTAGAATGCGTGAAGTTTTCGCGTAAATACTTGTATTTCGCGGGCAAACGTGTATGATTACTATGGAATGGACACTTTTCAGAAGCGGAGGTGGCGCCCTTGCCCGCAAAGCGCAAAAACAGGCGGCGCGCGCAGTCCCGGCGCGGCGCGTTGGCGCTGGCCCTTATCTGCGCGCTGGCGCTGGCGTCGGGCTTCGCGCTGGACGCGCTGATGCCCCCGGGCGGCGCGGCGGATGAGGCCGCGGCCGCGTCCGATTCTTCCCTGCGCCTGAGCGAGGTCATGGCCAGCAACGCCTCGGCCCACCGCGATGCAAGCGGTGCCTTCTGCGATTGGGTGGAACTTGTCAACACCGGCGCGCAGCCGGAAAGCGTGGGCGGCTTTCGCCTCGTGGACGGCGAGAACGTCCTTGCCCCGCTGACGCTGCCGGACATCGCCATAGGTCCCGGCGAACATCTGCTCATCTACTGCGACGGCGCGGAGCAAAACGCCGCCGGCGGCGAGCTGCACGCCCCTTTCCGCATCGACGCGGACGGCGCAGCGCTCGCCCTCTACGATGAGGACGGCGCGCTCGCGGACGCGGTGGACGCGCCCGCCCTTACTGCCAACGAGGTCTACCGCCGCGACGAGGCCACAGGCATTTGGCAGGTCAGCGGCGAATACACCCCCGGCCTTGCCAACACGCGGGAGATGCACCTCTCCCTCGAAGCGGAAGAAAGCGACAGCCCGCTCGTTCTTACCGAGGCTTCCAGCGCCAACCGCACCTACGCCCCGGACGCGAGCGGCGTCTGCCACGACTATATCGAGCTTCACAACCCCTCGGCGCAGGAGATCGACCTGACCGGCTATTGCCTCACGGACGATGAAAGCGACCCCGGCAAGTGGGTCTTCCCGCAGGGCGCGGCCATCCCCGCAGGCGGATACCTGCTTATCTACGCCTCGGGCGGGGCGGCGGGCGCGGCGGGGGAGCTGCACGCCTCCTTCAAGCTCGATTCCGCCGGGGAAACGCTGCTGCTCACCGACCCGGAGGGCTACGCCGTCTGCCGCCTGCCGCTGCCCGCGCTGCAAAGCGATCAGGCATATTCGCTGGGGGAAGACGGCGCGTACACTGCCGCCCTCGCGCCCACGCCCGGCCTGCCCAACGACTCCATCGAGCCGCGCCTGCAGGTGGCGCGCGCCAACGCCGGCGGCGTATACATAAGCGAATTGATGGCTTCGTCGGACGATCAGCCCCACGACTGGCTGGAGGTGTACAACGCCTCCAGTCAGGCGGCGGACATCTCCGGCTGGGGTCTCTCGGACGACGCCGCCAGCCCCCGCAAGTACCGCTTCCCGCAGGGCACGGTCATCGCCCCCGGCGACCATCTCACCCTCTACCTCTCCGGCACGGCGGGTACGACAAACGGCGGCGTGCTGTGCGCCTCCTTCCGCCTTTCCGCCGATGGCGGCTATGGCCTGACCCTCTCGGACGTCTCCGGCACGCTGCTGGACCGCGTATTCGTGCCGGAGCAGTACACGGGCATCTCCTACGCCCGCATGGACGATGGCGGTTTCCTCTACACGACCGAGGATACGCCCGACCGCATGAACGCCCAAACCGGCTACCTGGGCCGCGCGCAACAGCCCGCCTTTTCCGCCCCCGGCGGCCCGCAGGCGGCGGGCGCGCCCCTGCAGGTGGAACTGACCGCCGCCCCCGGCGCGCGCATTTTCTACACGCTGGATTGCTCCGCGCCGGACGAGACCTCCGCGCCCTACACCGGCCCCATCGCCGTGACAGGCACCACCGTCGTGCGCGCCGTGGCCTATCAGGACGGCTATCTGCCCTCGTATTCGGCCTCGCAGAGCTATCTCTACGATGCCGAACACACCATGCGCGTGGTCTCCATGGTGGCCGATCCGGAGGACATCTTCGGCCCCGAGGGTTTCCATACCCTCTACGAGCGCGACCTCGAGCGCCCCGGCCACATCGAGGTCTACACCGAGGACGGCGCGCAGATGCTCTCGGAAAACTGCGCCCTGCGCCTGCACGG
>DVGE01000120.1 GCA_018712885.1 Candidatus Pullichristensenella stercoripullorum
CTCGCCGACGGCGTGCTCATCAAGGACAACCACATCGTCGCCGCGGGCGGGATCGCCGCCGCGGTGGAGGCGGCGCGGCGCAACGCGCCCCATTCGCTGCGCGTCGAGGTGGAAGTGGAGACGCTTGAGCAGCTGGAAGAGGCGCTGGAGGCCGGCGCGGACATCATCATGCTGGACAACATGCCTACCGAAAAAATGCGCGAGGCCGTGCGCGTCGTCGGCGGCCGGGCGCTGACCGAGGCCTCCGGCAACATGGGCGACAAAACGGACGCGGAGCTGCGCGCCGTGGCCGAAACCGGCGTCGACCTCATCAGCATCGGCGCGCTCACCCACAGCGTGCGGGCGCTGGACGTGAGCCTGAAGTTCGCCTGGGCCTGACCGCCCTCCCCCATCCCCGGCGCCGCCGGGCAAAGGAGCAACGATATGAAACAGAAGCGCATCCGCGATCACGGCATCGTGATCGGCGAATACCCGACCGGGCCGCTGAACAAGATCAGCGACGTGCCCGGCGTACTGGTGGGCCACGCCACGCTGGACGACGAGCGCCACAAGACCGGCGTGAGCGTGATCCTGCCCGGCCCGGAGAACCCCTTTTTGCGCAAGCCGGTGGCCGCCGCCTTCGTGCTCAACGGCTTCGGCAAGACGCTCGGGCTTGTGCAGATACAGGAATTGGGCACCATCGAAACGCCCATCGCCCTGACCAACACGCTCAACGTGGGCCGCATCCACGACGCCATGGTCGGCTACATGATCGACCGCTGCCAGCGGGACGGCGTGCGCCTGACCTCGGTCAACCCCGTCGTCTGCGAATGTAACGACGCCGGGCTCAACGACATCCAGCGGCGCGACCTCGGTCCCGAACACCTTCTCCGGGCCATCGACGACGCGCGCGCGGACTTTGCCGAGGGCGACGTAGGCTGCGGCAAGGGCATGGTCTGCCACTCGCTCAAGGGCGGCGTGGGCTCCGCCTCGCGCCAGCTCGAGATCGACGGTCGGCTTTACACCATCGGCGTGCTGGTGCAGAGCAACCACGGTTCGCTCAAAGACCTGAACATCGCGGGCCGGCCCGCCGGACGCATCATCGACGCGGCGCTGAACGCCTCATCTCCGGACAAAGGCTCGATCATCAGCGTGATCGCCACCGACATCCCTCTCACCGCCCGCCAGCTCGGGCGGGTGATCCGCCGCGCCAGCGTGGGATTGGCACGGCTCGGCTCCTACATCGGCCACGGGAGCGGCGAGGTCATGCTCGGCTTTACCACGGCCAACCGCATGCCGCACGCCGCCGAAAGCGGCCTGCTGCCCCTGCGCGCCCTGGCCGAAGACCGCATCGACCCGCTGTTCCGGGCCGTGGCCGAGGCCGAGGAGGAGGCCGTGCTCAACTCCATGGTCACGGCAAACGCGGTCACTGGTTTTGACGGCACGGTGAAGCGCAGCCTGCGCGAATTCATGCCGGAGATACTCGCCTGGCGCGGGTGAGGCGGCGAAGGCGCGGGACGCGGCAAAACAGACAACATCCCCGACGGAGATCGCTCCTCGTCGGGGACGGTATTTTTTGGGGCGCGTTTTCACGCAAGCGATATAATCCCGCCCCGGGGCGGGGCGGGAGGGGGCGCGCGGTCACTGCGCGGTCGCGGGGGTTTCGTCGGCCGGGGCCTTCTTGCCCTCGGGGAAGATGATCTTGTTGACGACGAAGAAGATGACCATCGACACGCCGCCGTTGAGCACCGTGGTGCCGATGTTGTAGATGTAATCCGGCACGAACGCGCCGGCCACGGCCACCCAGATGCAGTTGATCGAATTGACGATGCAGGTGATGACGCAGAAGGCGATCACGTACCAGGTGATCTGGTAGCCGAGGTTGCCGTGGCTGCGGAAGACAAAGTTGCGCTGGATGGGGAAGTTGATGCACTCGCCCACCACCATGGCCACCATGTAGGCGCAGAAGTACGGCAGTCCGCCGTGAGCTACGTCATAGCCGATGATGTTCCACGCAAAGCTCTGGCCGAACATCGTCACCGGGATGCCCGGCCAGCCGAAGTCCACCAGCGGCAGGCCGGCAAAGAGAGCCGGCAGGAACTGGAGCATGAAGTACTTGAGCACGGTCACAAGGTTGCAGACGATGACGTACAGGCCGCCCTCGCGCACCCATTTCATCGCGGTGGGATGCTTTTCGACCATGCCCGCCCACCAGCTTTTCAGGCTTGTCACGAAAATTCCTCCGTTCCGGTCAGATCGGCCGCGCCCGGAAACGGCGCCGGACGCGGCCAGGCGGCGTTACTGCGCCGCAGCTTCCTTCTTGCGCCGTTTGCGCACGGAGCGGTACACCAGCACGCCCCAAAGCACGATGATGACGGCGAGCGCGGCGTCGGCCACGTACATCATCACGCGCCAGGTGGCCATGTTGTAGCCCACCACTTCGGCGTTCATGGCGTTGCTGTTGACGAAACTGTAGAGCACGTCCTTGACGGCGCGGCGCAGCACGGTGGCGTCGCCGGTCTCAAAGGTGTCGCAGTCCGTCCACATGCTGGTGGTCAGCGTCGCCAGATCGAGGCTGCCGCCGCCGTAGAACATCTGGCGGGGGTTCATGTACTGCGGGATGGTGTTGAAGTCGCAAATGACGGTGCCGTTGAAGCCCCATTCGCCGCGGAGGATGTCCACCAGCAGGCGGTAGTCGCCGCCGGTCCAGCGGGTGCCGATGCGGTTGAAGGAGGTCATGAGACCGCGGCTCTCGCCGGTCTTGACAGCCAATTCAAAGGCCTTGAGGTAGATCTCGCGCAGCGACTGCTCGGTCAGCCACGAGAGGTTGCCGCCGATGGAACGGTGCGTTTCCTGCTCGTTGGCCACGAAGTGCTTGACCATGCAGACCACGCCCTTCTCCTGGCAGCCGCGGATCTCCGCGCCGCCGAGGATGCCGGACAGATACGGGTCTTCGGAGAAGTACTCCTGATTGCGTCCGCCGAAGGGACTGCGGTGGATGTTGACGCCGGGCGCGTAGATGCTGGAATACGGGCTGCCGCTGGCGGTATCGCCGAAGATGCCCTCCTCGCCGATGACGCGGCCGAGCTCCTCGAGCAATTCCACGTTCCAGGTGGCGGCCATGACCGGCTCGCAGACGTACTGGCAGGTGCCGGACACCTGTTCGCGGTTCATGAAGTTGGTGAAGCCCACAGGCCCGTCGCCGTGCAGCGTAGCCGGCAGGCCGATGTTCTCTACCGGCAGCGTGTGGTAGGCGCCGTTGTTGATGAGGTCGATCATGTCCGTTTCCAGGCAGGCGTCGAGGATGGCGTCCCAGCGCTCGTCGTCGTAGGAGACGATGGGCGAGGCGCTCTGCTCGGGCGTGGTCTCGGGCAGCAGGTCGCGCAGCGTGGTGGTCACCTGCGCGCCGAACATCGGCCACTCATAGGTGGAGTAGTCGGTCGGGTTGTTGGTGGTGATGTCCTCGATCTCGGCGTAGAGGGTAGCGGAACCGGCGCGCTCTTCGTCGGTGGGGGCGTCCGGCCAGGTGCCTTCCCAGTCCATGCGCGAAAGCACGGTGGAGAGCTGGGCGTCGCTGTCCATCACGCCCTCCACGCCGGTGTAGCGGTTGACCACGGCCACGCCGGTGTCGGGATCGGTGTCGTAGCGGATGCCCTCATCGAGGGTGAGGGCGATCTCCGCCGCCGTATCGTGCGCGTTGCGCGCCACGTGCAGCGTGTACTCGCCCGCGTCCAGCTCGTAGCCGCTGAAGCCGTTGGCGTTGGCGTCGCGGTAGTCGTAGCTGGCGAGGTCGTAGGGGTCGAATTCGACGGTGACGGTGTCGCTCGCGCCCGGCTCGATGACGTCGGTCTTGGCAAAGCCGACGAGCACCTTGTAGGGCTTCTCGATCTGGCCGTCGATGTAGGGAGCGGTGGCGTAGAGCTGCACCACGTCCTTGCCGGCGACGGAGCCGGTGTTGGTCACGGTGACGTCCACAGAGATGGTGCCGTCCTTGGTGATGACGGTGTCCGAGGGCTCGCCGGCCTCCCACTCGAAGGTGGTGTAGGACAGGCCGTAGCCGAAGGGATAGACGACGTTCTGGGCGTACCAATCCTCGCCTTCGTAGAGGCCGCGCGTCTCGTAGTAGCGGTAGCCGACGTAGACGCCCTCTTCGTAATCGACGAAGTAGTACATGCCGCCATCGTACTTATCGCTGCCCTCCGGGGTGCTGCCGGTGCCGAAGTTGATGAAGGTGGGGTCCTTGGAGAAGTCCGCCGCCCAGGTGTCCGGCAGGCGGCCGGAGGGGTTGACCGAGCCGTTCATGATCTCGCCCAGCGCCATGATGCCGGTGCTGCCGGGGAAACCGGCCCAGATGGCGGCGTCGATTTTGTCGGCCACGCCCGCGTACTCGGGGTCGGTGAGGAAGGTGGCCTCGAAGCTGGCGGGCACGTTGAACATGACGATCACGTGGTCAAAGCCCGCCTCGCAGACGGCGGTGAGCATGTCGCGCTCGTTGGCGTCCAGTTCGAGGTAGTGGGAATCGGGGCTGTAGGCGCCCTCGGTGTCGCCCTGATAGCGGGGCAGGTCGAAGCCCTCGCCGCCGATGCGGGTGATGACCACCAGGGCCGCGTCGCTGTAATCGGCATAGCTGGCGGTGACTTCATCGGTGTACATATCCTGCGGGGTCTCGCCCACGGAGATGATCTGATTGTCGCCGCTGTCCATGTCGGAGCTGTTGGCCGCGCGCGGGCTGCCGGAGGCGGAATCGTCCTCGTAGAACTCGCGCAGGGTGGGGTTGGTCTCGAAACCGGCGGCCTCGAGGCTGTCGTAGAGGTCGCGGCTGTTGGAGGTATCAAAGCCGCCGGAGCCGCTGCCGCCGTAGGAGAGGTTGACGCTGTTCTTGCCGAAGACGCTGATGCGCGCGCCGTCCGAAAGCGGCAGGGCGCTGTTCTCGTTCTTCAGAAGCACGAAGCCCTCTTCCGCCAGCTGGATGTTGAAGTTCTGCGCGTTGAGCAGGGCTTCTTCCTTGCTGGAGGCGTTGGTGGCCGTGTACATGGAGGTCACGGAATCGTCGTAGATGGGGCGCACGCCGCCAAAGACCGTGTCCATCAGGCCGCTGAACATGCTGGTGAGCAGCATGTTGACCACGATGGCCAGCACGATCAGCAGCGCCGAGATGATCAGCCACACCTTGGAGGCGCGGTAGGACAGGAAGGGTCGCATGTGGTTCACCTCACTGGTTTTTCAGCGATCAATAGTTGGCGGCCGGCACGCCGCTGTTCTCGTCCCAGGTGACGACGGCGGTGGTGGTGAGCTTGATGCAGTCCACGACCGGGGCGTTGGAGGCGAAGGTGGTGCCGGTGACGGCGTTGGTATTGTTGGTCTTGAGCTGGATGAGGTTCGCGCCCTCGTTCAGGGAAACGCCTTCGATGACGATCAGATCCTGGCAGGGCTGGAAGCCGGACTGGTCGGCCTCGATGGTGATGGTGTCATAGTTGCAGGGGGTATCGTTGACGAGCACCTGGAAGTCGTTGCCATCGTAGCTCATGGTGGTGTACTCGCCGGTGATGCGCACGACCAGCTGCACGTCGGAAACGGCGCTGTCCGAGGCAAGCGGGAACTCCAGGGAGACGCCGCTCTGGTAGAGGTAGCCGACCACGCGGTCGTTGCTGGCTTCGATGGCGTCGCTGAAGATGATCATGCTTTCTTCCTGGGCGGTGCCGGAGTAGCTGGGGCCGATCTTGCCGGTGAGGTCGGTATCCTCGGCTTCAAACACCCACGTCTGTGCTTCTTCGGAATCCTTGGTCCAGGTGGCGGTGATGGTGGTGTCGGCGTCGATGGGGGCGGCGAAGTCATAGGCGTTGCCATCGGCGTCTACCCAATCGGCGAAGGTGTAGCCCACGCGGGTGGGGTCAGCGCTGGGGCGGCTGACGGCGGTGCCGCTCTCCACGGGGTAGCTGTAGGAAGAGAGGGCCTTGCCGTAGTAGCCGTAATCGAAGGTGACGTTCACATAGGTGGCGTCGTCGCGGGTCCAGAAGGCGTAGAGGGTCAGGCTCTCCTCGACGGGGGCGGAGAAGTCATAGGTCTCGACATAATCGGGGCTGGTGTACCAGGCGACGAAGGTGTAGCCGTCGCGCGTGGGGGCCGCGGGCTCCTCGACGGGCGCGCCCTCGCTGGCCTGCACGACGGTCGCTTCGGGAGCGCCTTCGTAGTTGTAGTCAAAAGTGACGTCCAGCATGGCGGAGGCCACTTCCACCTGGAACACGGCGCGCTGGTTCATGTACATGGCGGCCACGTTCTTGGTGTTGGCGGTGTTCATCGGCGGCTGGGAGAGCTGCACGGCGGGGTCGGTCATGTCGATGAGCGCCCAGGTGCCGTCGTCGTAGTTGATCTTGATGACGCCGCCCTCGGCGGAGAAGGTGTCGCCGATGACGTAGACGGTCTTGGTCGGCATGGTGTACACTTCGAGGGAGGCGACGGTCTTGCTCTCGTCGGGCGCGTCGAGCTGCTCGGCGAAGGCCGCGCCGCAGGTCAGCGCGAGCACGAGACAGAGGATGAGGGTAAGGAGCTTGGTCTTCATGGGTCTCTTTCCTTTCCTGTTAGAATGGTAAGATACAGGTCGCGCCACCCCGCCCCCGAAGGGGCAGGGCGGCTTTGTCTTGACTCCCTGTTTGGTTTACGCGATGTTCAGGGTGACGGTCGTGGTGATGGGCAGGCACAGCGGGGTGGCCTGGCCGTAGGCGTTCGGGAAGGAGCCGTTCGGGAAGGCGCGCACGAGCGGGCAGGTGAAGGTGACGTCGAATTCGACGGTGCCGGCCTGCGTGGGCGTGCCGGTGATGCTCAGCGCGGACTCGTACTCGTAGGAGCCGTTGGCGGCGCTGAAGTTGGTCATGACGGGAGCGACCGTAAGGCCGTAGCTCTCCAGCGTGGCGATGTCTTCCTCGGCGATCTCGAAGCCGTACTCGAAGGCCTTGTAGTAGTTGCCGGCGTCGATGTCAGCGCGGGAGATGGAGCGGGTGTCGGTGGACTGAGCGTCCTCCGCGGCCAAAGCGCCGCGGCCGGTCTCGCCGCTGCCGAAGGGATCGTCCTCGTTGACCCAGTACCAGTTGAGGATGCCCCAGATGCCCTCGTAGAGGGAGGCGTCGGATTCGCCGCCGAAGCCCTGAACGATCGTGTTCGTTCCCTCGGGGATCGAGTAGGTGTCGCTGCCAAAGCCCGCGGGGATGGAGAAGGCGTCCGCCGTCGCGCCGTACTTGTAGTGCGGGGCGTCGATGGTGATCTCCACATTGTCGCCGACCGCGACATCCGTTGCGCCGTTGACATGCACGGCAGAGCCGATCTCGAGGTACACAGGCACGTTGGACAGGGTGATGTAGCCGTCCACGCCGAGCAGGTCGACGTCGAACTCCATTTCGCCCTCGGCGGAGGTAGCGCCGCTGATGAGGCCGTAGTCACCCAGGGTCAGGCCCTCGGGCAGCGTGGTGCCCTCGGCGAGCACGACATCCTGATAGTCGATGCCTTCAAAGGCGATCTGCTGGGACTGGTTGGCGTTCACGTCGTAGCGGACATGCGCGCCTTCGAGGTTGGAGTAGCCGTTCTTGATGCCGTTGCCGTTGCAGTAGTTCCAGAGAATTTCCTGCGCGGCCTTGCGCACCGCGGCGTAGTGGGTGTAGGACGGGAAGGTGCCGTCGCCGCCGTTGCTGACCTGCACGCAGTTCAGTTCGGGATCCCAGGTGCCGATCTCCATGTCGACGACGGGGATCTCGGAGCCGGTGCCGAGGATCTGCTGGTTGCCCTGACGCACCATCAGGTCGATCGGGCAGTAGGTGCCCTGCCAGGCGTCGGTCTCGAAGATAGCGCGGTTGTCCCACTCGTCGTGAACGAGGGACTTCATGGCGCCGTTGAGCTGGGCGTTGATGTTGCCGATGCGGTTGAAGGAACCCATGATGCCGGTGGAGTTGCCTTCCTTGAGCGCATGCTCGAAGGGCCTGGCGTAGATCTCGCGGATGACCTGCTCGGTCGCCCAGGTGAACACGCCGCCGTTGAGGTCGCGGTAGGATTCCTGATCGTTGAGCATCATGTGCTTGATGTGGCAGGTGACGCCCTTGCTGGTGACGCCCTTGGCCACGGCCGCCGCGAACGCGCCGCCGTGCATGCCATCCTGGCTGTAGTACTCGACGTTACGGCCGGAGAGCGGACTGCGGTGGATGTTCATGGCGTTGCCCTGCCAGTAGGCGGTGCCGGTGAACAGGGCCTCGTTGCCGATCATCACGCCGAGCTCCTCGATGAGGTCAACGTTGAAGGTAGCCGCCTGGATGGGCGGGCAGGGCCAGAGCGTGCCGCCGTTGAGCTGCAGCGGGGTCTCGCTGGCGCCGATGGCGGTGACGCCGACCGCAGGGATGTCCTGCACGCCGCCGCCGTTGCGGACGAGGCTGGTCATCTCTTCCCAGGTGAGCTGGTTCATGAACTGCTCCCACTTCAGGGAACCTTCATCCGTACCCTGCACGACCGCGCCGTTTTCGATATCGAGCTCGAAGTCCACGCCGGTCATGTCGAGGATGGAAATTTCGGCGACGTCGCCCTCGTTGCGGGCAGCGGCCTGCGTCCAGGTGGCGGGGGTGCCGCCGTCATAGACGTACCAGTCCTCATAGCCCTGGTCCATGTAGCTGTGGTAGGTGTACTGGTTGTCCATCAGCGCGAGGTAGTCGGCGTCGATGGTGCGGTCCTCGACGGAAGCCGGCTCGGGCTGCACAAGGCCGGTGGCGCGGCTGATCATGTTGTTGAGGAGGGAATCATTGACGCTGGTGTAATCGCCCACGAACAGGGGGGTGATCTCCTCGCCGGAGGTGTAGTCGGTGGTGCAGTTGAGGCCGGCGTCGATGGTGTAGACTTCCTCGAGCACGACTTCGTGGGAGTTGCGGCGGGCGGTGATGCTGTAGGCGCCGGCCTCCAGCTCATAGCCGGAGAAGCCGTTTTCGTTGGCGTCGTTCCAGTCGAAGCTGGCCATATCCTGGGCGACGAAGTCAATGGTCAAAACCTGGGACTCGCCGGGCTGGAGCAGATCGGTCTTGGCAAAACCGACCAGGTTCGCCGAAGCCTTCTCGATGCCGCCGACGGTGTAGGGCGGGTTGGCGTACACCTGAACCACGTCCTTGCCGGCGGTGTTGCCGACGTTGGTGACCTTGACGCTCATCGACACGATCTGGTGGGGATTGGTGATGACCGTCTCGGCCGCGGGCTCGGCGATCTCCCATGCAAAGTCCGTGTAGGAGAGGCCGTAGCCGAAGGGATAGAGCACCTGACTGTCGTACCACTCGTCGCCCGTGCCTTCCTCGGCGGCGTTCATGTCGTCGCAGGCGGTCTCGTAGTACTTGTAGCCGAGGTAGATGCCCTCGCGGTACTCGATGTTGGCGTAAATGGTGGGCTCGCCTTCATAGTAGAAGTAAGCGTCCATGGCCTCGCCGTTCTCGTCGAGGTTCTGGTACTGCTGGCCGAAGTTCGTCCAGGTCGGGCCGTTGCGGAAGTCCTTTTCCCAAACTTCCACGGTGCGGCCGCTGGGGTTGACTTCGCCGCTGAGCAGCTTGCCGATGGCCTCGATGCCGTTGTTGCCGGGGTTGCCGATCCAGAAGATGGCGTCCACGCCGTATTCGGAAGTGGCCTTGTCCTCAGCCAGCTCGGGGATCTGGAAGATGTTGGAGGAGTTGATCAGCACGATGATCGGGGTGTCGGGGTAGTACTCCTTGACGTGCTTGACCAGCGCCTTCTCGTTGTCGTCCAGCATCAGTTCGTGATCCATGGGATCGGAGTGGCCGTCCACGTTGCTGGCGCGCTTGTCAACGCCCTCGGAACCGGTGCGGGAGAAGACGATGATGGCGGCGTCGTTGTAGCCGTTGTAGGTGCTGGTGGTGGCGGTGGAGTAGTACTCCAGGGGCAGCTCGTTGTCGGCGGTGCCCAGCGCGTGGTGCATCTCATACAAGCCGGTCAGCTTGGGGTTGACCTTGAAGCCCGCGTTCTCCATCGCCATGGGCAGCGTGCTCATCTCGATGCCGTTGGCGCCGGTGGTGCCGGCGGCGGAACCGACGGTGGAGGTCACCAGATCGACCGAGTGCATGCCGAAGAGCGAAACGCGGGCGCCCTTCTCCAGGGGCAGCGCGTCGTTCTCATTCTTGAGCATGACGAAGCCTTCGGAAGCGACCTCGATGGCCAGATCCTTGGCTACGAGCTGCTCTTCTTCAAAGCTGGAAAAGTCGGTGTAGTACTTGCCGTTGGTGCCGGCAAAGCCGTAATCGTTCCCGGCGGGAACGATGGTCTCGCCCACCGCCAGCGTCTGACCAAATACGATGGTCAGCGCGAGCAGCAGGGCGATCAGTTGCAGGGGCCTGCGATGTTTCATAGATACCTGCTCCTTTCCTCTTTTTAATCACGCCCGCTTGTGCGGACGGAATTAACCTTTCATCCCGCGCAGTTGAAGCGGAAGCTGTAAAAGTCCATCGCGCCCTTGCCGCGGAAGCGGAAGTAGAGGGCGTGCACGCCGTCTTCAAGGTCGATGGGCGCGCCGGATTCGCTGCGCCTGCCCTGCGCGCGCACGGGAAGGCGGGCGCTGACGCTGGCAAAGTCCGGGGTGGTGGAGACTTCGACGACGCCGTCGCACTTGCCGCCGAAACCAATGTCGATGCCGGCGAGCCCTTCAATCTGGAAGTACTTGAAGCCGGCAACCGCGCCGTCGCGCATGTTGGCGATGTACTGGGTGCTGCCGTGGTCGTCGTCCTTGCCGTTCTGGGTGAAATAGGGGTGCTTGCGCAGCTTCCACTGGGAAAGGAAGCTGTCGATGCGCCCCACGCCGTCCTTCGACCAGAGGTTGCAGGCGATGCGCGCCTCGTACTGGCCTTCGCCGCGCAGCGGGCCGCCGTTCAAGCCGCAGCTGGTGACCTCGGCCTGCAAAAAGCGACCGTCGTCGGTGCGGGTGAGCTTCTCGGCGCAGGCCTGGCGCGCGTAGGAGGTGCGGTTGGTCTGGCGATGGTAGAAGATGTAGAAGTCCTCGCCGAGATGGAGCATGCCGCCGTGGGTGTTGCCGAGGTAGTTGGTGGCGTGGGCCTCGTCGCGGCCATCGAGGAAGACGTCGCCGATGTCCACCAGCGTGCCGCCGAAGCGGTAGCCGCCGTCGGGCCGGTCGCTGACCGCGTAGCAGAGCTCGTGGTTGTGGCGGGAGGAATAGACGAAGATGTACTTGCCGTCCACCTTGCGGATGGAGGAGGCCTCAAAAAACTCGTGGCCGGCGAAGTCGCCCACGTCGCCCTTGCCCTTGCAGGGCAGCATCAGCGTGGGGCCCTTGCGGATGGTCATCATGTCCTTCTCCAGCTCCATGACCACGCAGCCGGTGTTTTTCAGATCGTGGAAGCGGCTGCTGACAAAGGGGATCTTGGTCTGGAAGCCGGAGAAGAGGTAGACGCGGCCGTCGTCGTCCACCAGCACGCCGGGGTCGAAGGGGAATTCGTCGCCGGAGCGGCTGCCCCAGTCGCGGCCGTCGGGGAAGTGGATGTGGCCGTAGTATTCGTACTTGCCCGCCGGGGTGTCGCACACGGCCACGCCCATCACGCCCATGAAATCGAAGGCGTAATAGAGGTAGAAGCGGCCGTCCGGCCCCTGCACCATGTCCGGCGCGTAGAGGCTGCGGAAACCGCGGCGGTTGAGGGGATCCTGATCTCTTTTATAGATGACGCCCTCGTAGCGCCAGGCGGAAAGATCGTCCACCGGCGCCGACCAGCAGACATAATCGTTGACGCAGAACATCGGCGCGCCGAAGCGGTCATGCGAGCCGTATACATATACGCGCCCGTCCACCACGCGCGGCTCCCCGTCCGGTATATACTCATAACCGGGCAGATAGGGGTTGAACGCCTGGGCCATTGCCGTCCCTCCTCACGGGCGCTATGCGCCTGTTTTCACTGTCATCATTATAGCAAGCGGCGGCGAAAATGGGGCGCGCGGTTCCTAAACTGTCGATTTTTGTCTCTAATTTGTTTTGTAAAGGTGAATCGAAGGGGTCTAATACTCTCCCGCAAATGAGACAGAACGGCCGATGAATTTTGTGCAATATGCACAATTTGATTGTCGTTTGCGCGCAAAAAAAAACCCGCCGAGGCGGGGCGCGGCCATGCGCCGCTACGGTCTTTCCTGATGGAGCGGCAAGAGCACGAGCAGCTGGAAGCAGCCGTCCTCGGCGCGAATGTTGACGTTGCCGCCGTATTTGCGGGCGTTTTCGCGGATGTTGCGGATGCCGTAGCCGTGCAGCGACTGGTTTTTCTTGGTGGTGAGGGGCAGGCCGCCCTCGAAGTGCGGCGCCTCGTCGTAGAAATTCTCAAAGCGGATGATGACGAACTGGTTCTGCGCGTATACGTACACCTTGATCTGGCGCTTTTCCGGGTCTTCGAGCTTTTCCGCGGACTCGATGGCGTTGTCCAGGGCGTTGCCGAAGATGGAGCACAGATCCATGGCGTTGACGAAATCCAGCGGCGCGGCGTCGGCGTAGGCCAAAAGCTGGATGCCCTTTTCCCGGCAGAGCATGCTCTTGCCCGAAAGCATGGTGTCCACCACGGGATTGCCGGTCTTGTGCTGGGTGCCGTAGATCTCCAGGCTCTCGTTGAGCTGCTTTAAGTAGGATTCCTGCTTTTGCGGGTCGCGCTCGGCGCGGATCGCGGCCACCTGATGTTTGAGGTCGTGGTACTGTTTTTTGATGATCTCGTCGTTTTCGCGGTAGCGGCGGTACTGCTCGTACTGGCTCTGGAAGAGGTTGTTCATGCTCTCCAGTTCGTAGCGCAGCTGCACTTCGCGCAGGTTCTCCTTGTGGGCGTAGAGCAGCATCATGCCGGCGAAGTCCACCAGCGTGCGCACGGTGAGCATGCCGACGCCCAGCGACTGGGCGTAGGGCGTGTCCTGAAAGGCGAAGCTGACGTTGCTGAAGGCAAACACCGCCACGGCGATCATCGCGGCGCTGACCGTGTCCCGCCCGCGGGTATGGATGGGCCGCGACTCTCCCCACGGGCGCTTTTCCAGCAGCCACACCGCCGCGAAGCAGGCCGCGTAGACGGCGCCGCCGATGGCGATGGCGCTGGGGATGCCGCTGTGCGTGCGCACGGAGAAGTAATAGACGGCCTCCCAGCCCAGCGAGGCGACGAACTCCGCCACCACGAAGGCGTGCGCCCAGGTGTAGCACGCCTCCAGCCAGCCTTGCCCGGCGCAGAAGCGGATGCAGGCGTACATGGCCGCCAAGCCCAGCGTGAAAAAGCCGATCCACGGCAGGCCGTAGGTGCCCACGCGCGCCTCGTTCACCACCCAGAGCGCGACGAGCGTCGCAAGCAGCGCCAGGGCCGGCATCCAGCCCTTGCGCCGCCGGGGAGAACAGCAGATATACGTCAGGCAGGCGACCCATTCGGCGATGCTCGTGTAGATGCTGGGCATGACCAGCGCGCTGAATTCCCGCATCAGTTGTTCACCCCGCCCAGATAGTTGGTCAGCGCCTCCATGAACGCCTTGCGGCGCGGGCGGCTGATGGCCAGCGGCTGACCCGCGACGGTCACGGTGTCCAGTTCCACGCTTTCCACAAAGTTGAGGTTGACCAGAAAGCAGTTGTTGCAGCGGAAGAAACCGTAGGGGCCGAACGTCTCCTCCATCTTGCGCATGGTCTCGCGCAGCGTGTATTCCCTGCCGTCCTCGGCGTGGACGATGATGCGATGGCTGTAGCTTTCAAAATAGTGGATCTTTTCCGCGTCCAGGCGCAAAAGGCCCTTGCCCGTGGGTACGGCGATATACTGCGTGCGCTTTTTGCGCAGCGCCACCGCTCGGCGGAACACGTGCTCCAGCGAGGGATAGCTGATGGGCTTGACGAGGAAATCCATGGCGTTGACGGCGTAGCCGCGCACGGCGAAGTTGACCATCTGCGTCACGAAGATGAGGATCACGTCCGTATCCAGCTCGCGGATGCGCTCGGCGGCGCGCATGCCGTCCATGCGGCGCATCTGGATGTCGAGCAGGATGATGTCGTAGTTGGCGGCGTAGCCTTCGAGGATCTCGTCGCCATCGCTGAAGACGCTGGTGCGGAACTGTTCGCCGTTCTCGCGCGCGTAGCGCTCCACGGCGGCAAGGAGCTCCCGCTGGTTCTTGGGGTCGTCTTCCACGATCGCAATGTGCAGCACGAGCGCTCCCCCTTTCGCGTAGCTGTAAAACTATCATAACACCAACGCGCGCATCTTGCAAGCGCGTGCAGGCAAATCATGTCGAAGAACGGCCAAAATGGTAAAAATATCATCGCTTTTACCATATATGTGTTATCCTTATCGCAGTGATCCACAAAAAAGGAGCGAGGATGGCATGCCGTATTCTGACCTGATCCGCCAAATGACCCTGACCGAAAAGGCGCTGCTGCTGACTGGCAAAAACCTCTGGGAAACGCAGGCCATCCCCCGGCTGGGCGTTCCCGCCGTGGTCATGTCCGACGGCTCCTACGGCCTGCGCCGGGAGATGCCCGGGCAGAAAAAAAAGCTCAAGCGGCGCTGCCACCCCGCCACCTGCTTCCCCGTGGGCGCGGCGCTGGGCAGCAGCTGGGATGTGCAGCTCATGCAGCGCGTGGGCGAGGCGCTGGGCGCGGAGGCCGCCGCCCTGGACGTGGACATACTGCTCGGCCCGGGCATGAACGTCAAGCGCACGCCCCTGTGCGGCCGCAGCTTTGAATACTATTCCGAAGACCCGTATCTCACCGGCAAGCTGGCCGCGGCGATGATCCGCGGCATCCAGAGCCGCGGCGTGCTCGCCTGCCCCAAGCACTTCGCCTGCAACAGCCAGGAGGACGGGCGCATGGCCAACGACGCCATCGTCGATGAAAAAACGCTGCGCGAGATCTACCTGACCGCCTTTGAGATCGCCGTGCGCGAGGGGCGGCCCGGGGCGCTGATGACCAGCTACAACCTCGTCAACGGCACCTACGCCGGCGAACACCCCCACCTGCTCGGCGACATACTGCGCGGCGAATGGGGGTACGAGGGCATGGTGGTCTCCGACTGGGGCGCGGGCGTGCACCACGTGGAGGCCGTGCGCGCGGGCGCGACGCTGGACATGCCCGGCCCCGGCGCGGCGGACGTGTGCGCGCTGATCGAGGCGGTCAAGTCCGGCGCGTTCCCCGAGGAGACGCTCGACCGCCGCGTGGAGGAACTGCTGCGCGTGGCCATGCGCGAAAAGCCCGCCCGCCGCAACGTCGACTTCCCCGCCCATCACGCGCTGGCGCGGCAGGCCGCGGCGGAGAGCATCGTACTGTTGAAAAACGACGGCGGTCTGTTGCCGCTCCGCGCGGAGCAGCGCGTCGCCGTGATCGGCGATTTCGCCCGCGCGCCGCGCTATCAGGGCGCGGGTTCGGCAAAGGTCGTGCCCACGAAGCTGGAAACGCCGCTGGACTGCCTGCGGCAAAGCGGCCTCAACGTGACCGGATACGCGCGCGGCTTTGAACGGCTCGACCGCGAGAACGAGGCGCTGCTTGGCGAAGCCGCAGAACTCGCCCGCAATGCGGACGTGGCGCTCGTCTACCTGGGCCTGAGCGAAAACGAAGAGGCCGAGGGCCTCGACCGCACCACGCTGGCGCTGCCGAAGAACCAGCTGCGCCTGCTCGCGGCGCTGGCGGAGACGAAAACGCCCGTCGCCGTGGTGCTCACCTGCGGCTGCGCGGTGGACGTGCGCTGGCGCGACCTCTGCAGCGCGCTGCTCTACGATCCCCTCTGCGGGCAGGCGGGGGCGTTGGCCATGGCCGACATACTTTCCGGCAAGGTCTGCCCCAGCGGACGGCTGGCCGAGAGCTTCCCCCTGCGCGAGGAAGACCTGCCCGCGCGCCCGCAGAGCCTGCGGCGCACGGTGTTCCGCGAGGGGCCCTATGTGGGCTACCGCTACTATGCCACGGCCAACGTGCCCACGGCCTATCCCTTCGGCTACGGGCTCTCCTATACCGACTTTGCCCTGGAAGGGCTGGAGGTGGAGGAAACGCGCGCGCGCTGCACAGTGCGCAACGCCGGCAAACGGCGCGGCGCGGCGGTGGTGCAGCTCTACATCTCCCGCCCCGACCTCCCCGGCCCGGCGCGGGAACTGCGCGGCTTTGCCCGCTTGGAAATGGAAGCCGGCGAGAGCAGGGCCGTCGTTTTGCCGTTGGGCCGCGACGCCTTCCGCGCCTATGACCCAACGCGCGGCGAATGGTTGGTGTACGCGGGGCGCTGCGTGGTGGGCGTCGGCTTCAGCAGCGAGGACATCCGTCTGCGCGGCGAAGTGCAGCTCGACGGCGTCGCGCCCGACCCCGCGGCCCTCGACGCGCTGCCTGGACCGTACCGCACGGGCGCGGTCAAGGAGATCACGGACGCGGACTTCGCGCAGATCCTCGGGCATCCCCTGCCCGCAGACGCGCGAACGGCGATGAGCACCGAGAGCATGTTCTGCGAGCTGCGCGACGCGCGCGGCTGGCTGATCCGCCTGTTCTGCCGCTGGCTGGATGGGCAGCTCGAGCGCAGCCGGCAAAACTGCGCGCCCAACCTCAGCCTGCTCTACCTGTGGCATCTGCCGCTGCACGCTATCGCCCGCTCCGCGGGCGCGTTCGCCGCGCCCGCGATGTCAGACGACATACTGCTGGCCGCGCAGGGGCATCAGCTGCGCGCCGTCGGCCGTCTGCTGCGCGGTTTTTTGCGCGTGCGCAAACAGGATCGCGCGCTGCGCGCGGCGCTGAAAGCGGACGGGAAACGGAAGGGCTGAGCGACGTTCCGAGGGCAAAACCGCCGCAGCGCAAGAAACGCGGATCAAAAACACCGCGTCATGGCAGAGCGTTGAGAAAGCCCGCAAGCAAGGAAATTTTGCCTGCGGCAAAATTTGTCGCCAAGGGCGACTGGATTTGACGATCCCGAAGGGCTCGGCAAATCCACCGCCGGAAGCAAAAATTGCCACCGATTTCCTTTTTATCAGGGCAATTTTTGCGGTTGTGGGCTTTGTCAGCGCTCTGAGACCGTCCCCGCGAAAAAGCGGGGGCGGTCTTTGCGTTCCGGCTGTATAGACGGACGCCTGCGCCGTGGAAAATCGCGCGCTTTTGTGCTATAATGATCTATGATAATGTAGAAAGCACCTTCTTGGGAGGATATTCATGGATATATCAGGCTGCCCTCCTCTGCGACTCGCCATTTGCGATGACGAGCCGATGGACTGCGCCCTGGTCGCGCAAATGTCCCGGGAGATACTGGGCGCGGAGGGCGTCGAGGCGGAGCTTTCGGCCTATCCCAGCGCCGCGGAGCTTCTGCGCGCCATCCGCGCGGGGCGCGCGTTCCACATCTTCCTGCTGGACGTGATGATGGAGGGCATGGACGGCATGGAGCTGGCCGCGGCGCTGCGCGCGGGGCACGAGGACGCCGCCATCATCTTCATCTCCTCCAACCGGGAAATGGCGCTGCGGGGCTACGAGGTGGCGGCGGCGCGCTATCTGGCCAAGCCGCTGGACAGGGAAAAGCTGCGCGAGGCGCTTTTGTACTGCTGCGCCGCCCACGCAAGGCGCAGGGCGCTCGCGCTGCCTACGGCGGATGGTCAGACCCGCGTAGACCCCTCCGCCATCCTCTACGTGGAGGCGTGGGAGCGGGGCGTACGCCTGGACCTCGGCGGGGAAAAACTGGAAGCGAAGATACCCATCTCGCAAATCGCCGCCATGCTGCCGGAGGGACAGTTTGCCTACTGCCACCGCACGCTGCTGGTGAACCTCGCCTGCGTGCGCCATGTGCGCTACTGCGAGTTGGAATTAAAGAACGGCGAACGCCTGCCCATCAGCAAATACCGCCTCGCGCAATTCAAGAGCGAGTTTCTCAAATACCCGAGGGACTGATGCTTGGCGCTCTCGATGCGCGCAAAAACGCCGTGTCTTTCGTCGGGCACGGCGTTTTTGTGTGATGCGGGCTTCAGTCTGCCGGTATGGCGACGGTGACCTTGTACGTCCCTTCCGCGCGCTCTGTCTCCATCAGGCAATCGCAGCGCGCGACGATGTTTTCCACGATCTTCAGCCCCAGCCCCTGCCCGCGCTTTAAGGACGCCCTGCCCGCGCCGCAGGTGTTTTCGCAGGAAAAGACGAAGAAACTGCCCTGCACGCGCAGATCGAGGGCGATGCGCCGCTGCTCGAGACCGGGGTCGCTGGCGGCGGCGACGGCGTTGTCGATGAGGTCAGCATCAGCGAACAGAGGTCGGCGTCGCACAGCGGCAGCGTTTCAGGCGCATGCGCGCTGTGTATCTCCACGTCGATGCCGGCGGCCTTCGCGCCGGCCAGCCTGCCGTTGAGGAGGATGTCGATCATCCGGTTCCCGCTCTGCACGATGACGGGGAGCTTTTCATTCCGCCCGATCAGCTCGTCCAGATAGCGCTGCACATCGCGCTCCCCGGACATCTGGCGCAGCGCGTGCAAATGCCGGTTCATGTCGCGGCGCAGCATCATCACCTGCTCGTGCTGGGCGCGCAGGCTTTCGTAGCTCGCCAGGGCGATCTCGGCGCGGCCGGCCATCTGCCGCGCTTCGACGCGCCGGGCGACTTCCCGCGAGACCGTCTCCACAAGGACGGCCGCCGTCGCCGCGGCCATGACCGCCGCCGTCAGGGGCCAGAGAAAATACGTGAACGACTGGACGGCGAAGGCGTATTTGAGCTGTTCCAACGCCTTACCCCCATGGCACACAGCGCCATAGAGCAAGACCGCGCCCACACAGGCGGCGCTCAGCGGCGCGAACAGGCGGTAGAAGCGCCCCTCCCCGCGCCAGAAAAGCCACGCGCAGACCATCGCGGCGAGCAGCCCCGCAAAGGCCGTGACCTGGAAGGGCACATCGCGCAAAAAGGCGCTCAGGCTGTCCGCGTAGACCACATGCGTCAGGTCGATGCCCAGCGTCAGCGCGCTGCAGGCCGCGTTGAGGATGGCCAGCGCCCACGGCAGCGCGCGCAGGCGCTTTGCGCGGCTCGCCAGGAACATCAAAACGCGCTCACCGCGAAGCAGCGGCACAGGTAGGCGGTATTATCCCGCGTCAAGGGATAGTAGACTTTGAAAAACGAGGCGTTCGCCAGCAGCGAGGCCATCCACAAAAGCACGAACAGCGCCGCGCAGACAAACGGCCCGTTCCACCGCCCGCGCCACGCGCCCACGGCGAAGGCCGCCAGCAGGAACGCGCCCGCGGCCAG
>DVGE01000121.1 GCA_018712885.1 Candidatus Pullichristensenella stercoripullorum
TCGCCCTCACGCGAGGCGAGAGTTGAAATATGATTTGGGATATGAACTTCTGCTTGGTTTCCAGTTCGCCCTCGCACGAGAGCGTGAATTGAAATTTGCCGGGACCAGAACCGCCGACTACCAGGATGGTCTCCCCTCGCGCGAAGGCGGATGCCGGCTCCTTTCCAATCGGTGCGCAAGAGGCGCGGCATAGAATTCGCTTTTGCTACGCAAGAAATGGAATAATACCACGGAATCTGGCCGGATTTGATGCCGCCATAAACATTTGCCCCGGAGCCAAGTTGCTCCGGGGCGGATATTTATGGATCAATCCCCATCGTCGTCATCGTCGTCAAGGATCACGTATGCGGCCGTTTGCGGCGCGTCGTCATCCTCTGCCGGCTGTGGCGGCGAAGCGGGACGGTCGCCCGCTTGCGAAGGGCCCGAGGCGGGGGAGGAGGGCGCGTTGTCGCCGGCTTTCGGCGGATCGCTGTCGCCCAGCAGTTCCGCCTCATCCCGCAGTCCGGCTGATTCGCGGATCATTTCGATCTCGCGGGCCTTCATCTTCTCGCCGTTGACGATGTCGTAGAGCACGGGCACCACGAACAGCGTCATTAGCGTCGCGTAGGTCAACCCGCCGATGGAGACGATGGCCATGGGCTGCATCATCTCCGAGCCCATGCCCGTGCCCAGCGCCATGGTGGACATGCCCAGTATGGTGGTCAGTGCCGTCATGAGGATGGGGCGCAGGCGCATGCGGCCCGTCTCGACGAGCGCTTCTTTCTTGGACATGCCGCCGATGCGCAGCTGGTTGACGCAATCGACGAAGACGATGCCGTTGTTGACCACCACGCCCGCCAACAGCAGGAAACCGACCATGGCCACTACCGAGAGGTCCATCCCGGTGATCAAAAGCGCCAGCAGGCCGCCGGTAAAGGCCAGCGGAATGGTGAACATGACGATGATGGGGGACTTGAAGGACTGGAACTGCGCCACCATGATGAGGAAGATGAACACCAGCGCCACGGCGATGACCAGCACCAGATCGTCCATGATCGAGCGCACCGTCTCGTTCTCGCCGGAGAGACTGACCGTGCAGCCCGAGGGCGGCGCGTAGCCGTCAAGCGCCTCTTCCAGCGCGTCGCTGACCTTGGAAAGCGCGTAGCCCTCGGCGGCGTTCAGCGTCACCGTCACCGTGCGCTGCTGCTCGCGGCGGGTGATGCTGGAAAGACTCATGGTCTCGTCAACGGCAGCGATGTCGCCGACGCGGACCATCTTCACGCCGTCCTGCTGCGTCACCTCGATCTCCAGGTTCTCGATATCCTGCGGCTTCAGCGCCAGGTCGCGCCCATCGGCCACGGTCAGGGGGTACTCCTTGCCGTCCAGCGTCACCTGGGTGATCTCCTGCGCGCCGGCCAGTTTCGTGGCCACGAATTGATACACCTGCGCCACGGTGAGCCCTTCTTCGTTGGCGGCGTCCTTGCTGACGGTGACCGTCAGCTCAGGAACGCTTTCCTCAAGCCCATCAGAGACTTCGCCGGCGCCCTCCACGCCGCGGGCGATCTCCGCGACTTCCGCGGCGGCCTGCCGCAGCGTTTGCAGATCGTCGCCCGCGATGTTGATGGATATGCCGTCGCCGCTGAGCATGGAGATGTCCATCGAGCTGGTCTGCACGCTCACTTCCAGCCCTTCCCGCGCGGCAAGGGCGGAGATGTCCGCGCCGATCTCGGCGTTGGAGCGCTCCATGGCCTCGTCAACGATGATGTAATAGGTGAGGCTCTCGCCCAGCCCATCTTCTCCGCCGCCAATGCCCATCATCGAGCCGGACGTCATGCCCACGGCTTCCACGGAGGGCACGCCCAGCATGCCGTCCATCAGCTGCATGGCGGCGCTTTCCTTCTGTTCTTCGGTCATGTCCTCGGCAAAGGACAGCGTGGCGTTCATCTGCGGGGAGGAGACCTCGGGCATGAAGGACATGCTCATCTGCATCGTCTCCCAAACGCTGTACCCCAGCAGCGCCACGGCCAGCAAAAGCACCAGCACCTTGGCCTTCAGCGCTCCGCGCAGGAGCTTCGCGTAGCCGCGCCGCACCGCCTCAAAGCGTTCCTTGTGCGGCTTGGAGCGCTTGAGCACCGCCGCGGACATCGTCGGCACCACCGTCATCGCCACCAGCAGGCTGGCCAGCAGCGAATAGGTGATGGTCAGGCCGATGTCGCTGAACAGGTCGCGCGTGATGCCCTGCACGAACACCACGGGCAAAAATACGCACACGGTGGTCAGCGTCGAGGCCATCAAAGCGCCGGAGATCTGCTTGACGCCCTCCACGCAGGCGCGCAGCACCGGCACGCCCTCCTCGTTGTGCAGGCGGTAGATGTTCTCGATGGCGACGATGGAGTTGTCCACCAGCATGCCGATGCCCAGCGCCAGCCCCGAAAGGGAGAGCACGTTGAGCGTGATGCCGGTAAAGTACATGGCGACGAAGGCGATCACCACGCTGATGGGGATAGACAGGGCGATGATCAGCGTCGGCCGGAAGTCGAGCAGGAACAAAAGCAGTACGAGGACAGCCAGCGCCGCGCCCCAGAGCAGGTTGTCGAGCACCGAGTCGATGACGATGTCTATGTAATCGCCCTGGTTCATCAGCTCCACGAACGACAGCCCTTCGTATTCCTCGCTGAGCGCGTTCAATTCCTCGGTGATGCGCCCGGCCACGTCCGCGGTCGACTGATTGCTCTGTTTCTGGAAGGAGAGCAGCATGCCGTCCTCGCCGTTGACCTTGGTGAACACTTCGTCGGCATTGTCGACGATCTCCACGGTGGCAACGTCTGAAAGGCTGACCACGTCCACCGATTCCATGCCCAGCGAGAACAGGCGCATGCTCTTCAGCTCGTTCAGCGAGGAGAACTCGTCGCCCACGCGCACCATGTAACTTTCCTCACCCTGGCCGACATAGCCGGCGGGCATGGAGAAGTTCTGCGCGCCGATCATCGCCGAGACCATCTCCATGGTGATGACGCCGTCCAGCCCCGCGTCCTCCAGCGCCGCGTCGCGCTGCTCGTAGAATTCGCTGCGCGCCTCGGCAAGCTCGGCGTCGGCGCTGCTCAACTGACTTTCCGCGCTGGCAAAAGCGCTCAGGGCCTGCGAGCGAGCCGAGGTAAGCGCCGCGCGCGCGTCCTCGATGCTGGTGTCCTCGTCCACGCCCTCGATGAAGCCGCCGGGGATGATGCCTTCCTCCAGTTTGGAAAGCACGCCCTCCAGCTGGGCAAGGCCGGCGGCGAGCTGCGCCCTGGCTTCGGAGAGCATGGCGTACTGCTGGGCGTAGGCGTCCTCGTCCGCGGCCAGCTGGAGGAGCTTGTAGGCTTCGGAACCCTCGATGGCGGCAATGGAGGCGTCCAGCGAAGAAACCTCTTCGCTCAGCGCCGCGATCTGCGCCGCGCGCTCGTCGTCGGGCAGGCGGCCGGCTTCGAGGGAGGCGATGGTCGCGTCGAGCGTTTCCACTTCCGTGTCGATGGCCGCGATCTGCCGCCGCGCTTCCTCGATGCGCTGCTGCGTGTCCTCGCCGTCGCCCGTGGCTTCCAGCGATTCAAGCGCCTCCCGGTATTCGGCCAGGCGGGCTTTATTGGCTTCGTTCTCCTGCGCCAGCGCGTCGCGCTCGGCGCTGCGCCCGTCGATCTGCGCCTGCAAAGCGGCCAGCGCGGCCTGCGCCTCGGCGAGCTGCTGCCTGAGTTCCTCCACGGACGCTTCCTCGGCCACGGCAACGCCGCCGAAGCCGCCCGGCAAAGCTCCGTCGCCGTCCTGCCCGTCCAGAGCCAGCTCCGGGGAGGTGATGATCGGCGGTTCGCTGGCGCTCGGCGCGGGGGAGACAGTGGCGGAAGCCTCCGGCGTCACGGAGGAGGCGGGGGACAGAGACGGCTCAGGGGACAGAGACGGTTCAGGAGACACGGAGGGCTCCGCAGACACGGAGGGCGCGGGGGAGGCAGAAGGCGTGGGCGTGGCTTCCGCTTCGGCGATCTGCGCCTCCAGCGCCGCGATGTTCGCCTCCAGCGTTTCCGCCTGCGCGTTCAGCAGGGCGAGCTCCTCATCCAGCGCGGCGAGGCCGGCCTCGCCTTCCGCCACCTGCGGCTCCAGTTCGGCGATCTGCGCGCGCAGCGCCTCAGGGTCGCGCAGCGTCTGTTCCTCTATATAAGTTTCAAGGCCGGCGCGCTGGGCGAGCAATTCTTCGCGCCGCGCCAGAGCTTCGTCATATTGCGCCTGCGCCGCCGGGTCGGTGACGGCGTTTTGCAGCGCTTCCAGCTCCGTCTGCTTCGCCTCGCGCTGCGTGCGCAGCGTGGCGAGCTGGCCGTTGAGGGCGTCCAGCTGCGCCTGTTGCTCCGGGGTGAGGTCGGTCAGGGCTTCCATGGCGGCGATGGCGGCATCTGTTTGCGCAAGCTGCGCCTGCAGTTGTTCGCGCTGCGCCTGCGCCTGGGCCAGCGGCTCGGAAAGCGCGTCGTCTGAGAGCTGGGAAAGCATGTCGTCGATCTGCCCAAGGGCGTTGTTCTTTTCGCGCGCGAGCAGCTGCTTGCCTTCGGAGAGTTGGGACTGCGCCTCGTTGAGCTGCGCCTCCACGTCCGCCAGTTCCTCGTCCACTTCGCGGAGGATGAGGCTGTTCAAAAGCTCGATGCGGCTTTCGTCGATGGTGATGGCGACCGTCTCTTCCACCGCGCCGGAGACCGATACGGAGGCCACGCCGTCGATGCCCTCCAGCCTGGGCTGCAGCGTTTCATCCACAAAGTTGGTAAGCGCCCGCACGTCCGCGCCTTCCAGGGACACGGAGGCGATGGACACCGGCAGCATGTCCGGGTTGATCTGCATCACCACCGGCGAGCCCACCGAGTCGCTCCACGAGCCGCGCAGCATGTCGATCTGTGAAGAAAGCTCGATCATCACGCCGTTCATGTCCACGCCGCTCTCGAATTCCATGATGATGATGGAAAGGTTCTCCGCAGAGGTGGAAGTGATGCCGTTGATGCCGGAGAGCGTGGCGAACGAAGCCTCCATTGGCCGCGTTATATCGCTCTCCACCTGTTCCGGCGTCGCGCCCATATAGGTCGTATATACGGCCACGTAGGGCAGATCCATGTTCGGCAGCAGGTCGGTGCTCATATTGGCAAAGGAAATGCAGCCGAGCACGATGACCAGTATGACGCCGACGATGACGGTATAGGGCTTTTTGACGCTGAATTTTGACAACATGCGAGATTCCCTCCTGAGAATACATTATAGCGGCAGAAGGGAACGATTTCCAGCGTCTGTTTATATTACCATAAAAATATAGAGCCCTCGTCATGCTTTGGACACAATGGCGCGCATAGAAAAATCATAACTTGACAAACATGGAAATGGGATTATACTATGAAAATGAAATTTGATTTCAGATTGGAATGATGAACGCCATGCGCAAATACGCTTCGCTTCTCCTCGCGCTCTGCCTGCTGCTCACTGCGTGCTCCGCCGGCGCGGAAAGCGGGGGAGAGCCCCTCCGCGTGGTCGCCACGGATTTTCCCTGCTACGACCTCGCCCGGCAGGTGCTGGGCAGCGATGCCTCCCTCACGCTGCTCATCCGTCCCGGTATGGATACCCACACCTACGAGCCTACGCCCGCGGACGCCAAAGCGGTTTACGAAGCCGACGTGCTCATTTATATCGGCGGTACGAGCGACGCCTGGGTGGAGGACATGCTTGCCGACGCGCCGGGCGTCGCCGCTGTGCGCATGATGGACAGCGTGCAGCCCCTCGAAGAAGCGCACGCGGAACACGGCCACGAGGACATCTCCTACGATGAGCACATATGGACCTCGCCGGTCAACATGCGCGCCATGCTTTCGAGCGTCGAAGAAGCCCTCTGCGCCGCCGACCCGGACGGCGCTTCGACCTACCGCGCCAATGCCGAAGCCTACGACGCCCAGCTCGTCCAGCTTGACCAGACCTTCCGCGACCTCGTTTCCGGGGCCGCGCGCACGGAGCTGATCTTTGCCGACCGCTTCCCATTTTTATACTTCGCCCGCGAATACGGCCTTTCCTACGTCTCCGCCTTTTCCGGCTGCTCAGAGGAAGCCCAGCCCAGCGTGCAGGCCGTGGCCGCGCTCATCGACGCCGTGGAGAAGGACGGCGTCCCCGTCATCTACGTCATCGAGATGTCCACGGGGGACGTTGCCCGCGCCGTCGCCGAACAGACCGGGGCCGAGATCGTGGAGATGCACTCCTGCCAGAGCGTCACCGGCGAGGAGTTCGAGGCGGGGGAGACCTATCTTTCCCTGATGACCCGCAATGTGGAGGCGCTCAGAAAGGGGCTGTACTGATGCGCGGAGAATACCAGACCCGCCAAAAGCGGGAGATGACGCGCTTTCTGTCGGAACACGCCATGCAGAGCTTTACGCCCGAGGAGCTGGCGCGCGACATGGAGGCGGAGGGCGTGCATGTGGGCCAGACCACGGCCTACCGCTTTCTCGAATCCCTCTGCCGCCAGCAGACCGCCCGCCGCTACCAGGACGCGCGCGGCCTGACGCGCTATCAATACCACGGCGGCGACGAAGACTGCGACCGCCACTTCCACGTCATGTGTTCGTGCTGCGGCAACATGTTCCACGTCGATTGCGAGATGGCCGGCAAATTGGCCGAACACCTCTACGCCGAGCACGGCTTCCGCGTCGACCCGCGCGCGTGCGTGCTGGTGGGCCTGTGCGGGGAATGTCAGAAAGGAGGGGACGAACGTGGCGCTGATGGAACTGAAGAGCGTGACCGTGGCCTTTGAAGGCCACGCCGCCGTGGAGAACGTATGCCTGAAACTCGAACGCGGGGAATACACGGTGATGCTCGGCCGCAACGGTTCGGGCAAATCCACGCTGATGCGCGCCATGCTCGGCCTCGTGCGCCCGAAGAGCGGACAGATACTCGTCGGCGACGGCCTGCGGCGCGACCACATCGGCTACATGCCGCAAAAGACGCAGGCGCAGCGCGATTTCCCCGCCGCCGTGGAAGAGGTGGTGCGCTCCGGGCTCATTAACCGCATGGGCCGGCGCATGTTCTACACGGCGGAAGAAAAGGCGCGCGCGTTTGAGAACATGCGTCTGCTGAGCATCGAGGACCTGCGCAAAACCTCCTACGCCGCGCTCTCCGGTGGCCAGCAGCAGCGCGCGCTGCTGGCGCGGGCGCTGTGCGCCGCGGACGGCCTGCTGATGCTCGACGAGCCCGTCTCCGCCCTCGACCCGGAGGCCACGGAGGAATTTTACGGCGTGCTGCGCATGCTCCACCGCGAGCGCGGCATGGCCATTTTGATGATCTCCCACGATGTGCGTTCCGCCGTGCGCGACGCCGACAAGGTGGTGGTGCTGGACCGCGAGGTGCGTTTTGACGGTACGCGCGCGGCCTACGCGCAATGGAGGAAGGACAATGCTTGAAACGATGCTCTCCTATCTTCAATATCCCTTCATGCAGCGCGCCATCGTCGTCGGCGCGCTGGTGAGTCTCTGCGCGGCTCTTCTGGGCGTCAGCCTGGTGCTCAAGCGCTATTCGATGATCGGCGACGGCCTTTCCCACGTGGGTTTCTGCGCCCTGAGCATCGCGGCGGCAGCCAACCTCGCGCCGCTCGCGGTGGCCATTCCCGTGGTGATGGCGGCGGCCTTTGTGCTTTTGCGCCTCAACGAGCGCACGCGCGTCAAGGGCGACGCGGCCATCGCCATGTTCTCCACCACCGCCGTGGCCGTGGGCGCCATCGTCATCTCCATGACCAGGGGCATGGGGGAGGTCAGCGACTATCTCTTTGGCAAGATACTCTCCCTCACCGATTCGGACGTGGCCATTTCCATCGCTCTGTGCGCGGCGGTGCTGGCCATCTTCATCTTCCTTTACCACCGCGTGTTCGCCATCACCTTCGACGAGCCCTTCGCCCGCGCCACGGGAACGCGCGTGGGTGCGCTCAACACGCTCATCGCCCTGCTCACGGCGGTGACCATCGTCATCGGCATGCGCATGATGGGCACCATGCTCATCTCCAGCCTCATCATCTTTCCGCCGCTGACGGCCATGCGCTTCTTCGGCCGCTTCCGCGACGTCACCATCGGCGCGGGCGTCATCGCCGTGGTCTGTTTCCTCATCGGCATCCTTTTGAGCAGCTACTTCGAGCGCATGCCCGCCGGGGCCTGCGTGGTGGCCGTCAACGCGGCGATGTTCGCGGTCTTTTCCTGCGCCGGGGCTGTCCTGCGGCGGCGTTGAGGCTATGCCTGCGCGCGGGTGAGGTTCTTCATCCAGTTGAAGCGGTTGACCTTGACAACGGCCACGAAGCATTTGAGGATCTGGTCGCACTTCAGGCAGGCGAACACCGCCCACGCCGGCGCGCCCAGCTTCGAGGCGAGCATGGCGCTGGGCAGCACCACCAGAAAGACGAAGATGGTGTCGTTTTTGAACACGAAGCTGATGTCGCCGCCGGATTTGACCAGCCCGAACAGGCAGGGCATCTGATAACAGGTGCCGATGAGCGTGACGGACAGCACGCGCACGAAGCGCAGCGATTCCGCCGCAGCCTCGGCGCTGATGCCCTGATACATGGCCACGAAGGGGCCGGAGCAGGCAAACACCAGCCCGCCGACGACGAGACCGAGAGCGAGGAAGATCGCCTGCGTGGTGCGGGCGTATTCCTTCATCAGTTCCGTTTTGCCCGCGCCGATGGTCTTGCCGGTGATGATGCCCACGGCGGAGGCCAGGCCGTTGATGGCGACATAGGCCAGCGTATTCATGTTGTTGGCGGTGTTGGCGGCGGTGAGCACGCTGGCGCCGTAGACGCCGAGGATCATGGTGTTGGCCATGAGGTTGACGCTCCACACCACGTCGCCCAGCACCACGGGCACGCCGTAGCGAACGAAGTCGCGCCGCAGGGCTTTGTCTCCGCGAAACAGGTCGCGCGGGCGAAAACAGAGCTTGTGGTCGTATCGCAGCACGTAGAGCAGGGCGATGAGCGTTTCTACCACGCGGGCGATGACCGTGGCGATGGCCGCGCCGCGCACGCCCATGGCCGGGAAGCCCAGCTTGCCAAAGATGAGCACATAGTTGAGGCAGATATTCACCACCAGCGAAGAAGCGGAGGCGATCATGCCCACGTGCGTGGTCTCCACGCAGCGCATGGAGGCCACCAGCACCTGCGTGGCGCAGAAGAAGATAAACGATAAGCTCAGTATGCGCAGATACGCCGTTCCCTCGGCGATGACCATGGGGTCGTCCACAAAGACGCGGATGATCGCCTCCGGAAACAGGGCGCAGACTGCGGCGAGCAGCGCGCCCACGGCCACGGACAACTGCATGCCGATGCCGGTGATGCGGCGGATGCTGCCCGCCTCGCGTCTGCCCCAGTACTGCGCGCCGAGAATGGTGACGGCCACGCCGATGCCGTTGGTGAGCATCTGCAAAAGCGTCTGGATCTGCGAGCCGGTGTAGACGCCGGAGACGGCGAAGTCGCCCAGCTTGCTGACCATGAGGTTATCGGCCAGCGAGACCAGAAAGGTGATGAGGTTTTGCAGCGCGACGGGGATCGCCAGATGGATCAAGTCGCGGTAATAGGCGCGATCCCGGGTCAGGACTCTTTGCATGGCAGCCGCCTCTCTTTCGCCGTTCACGAGCGCGTCCGGAAAATGGCGCGCGCGAACGCTGTACAGGCAATATTCGACAAACCTTTCATTTTCCCTATCCGAGGTACATAAAAAATGGTATCCAGTCCGGCGTCCCGCGGGCGACAGGGCGGCGGGCGGGCCTGTTTTCGCGCGGGGACGCTTTTGCGGCGCGTATGACACACATTTTTTGTGTTACTGACGCGAAGTGTTGACGCAAATCTTTTCTTTTATTATACTATTTTTAATTATGGTGTCAGAAGCGCCTGGAGTTTCTGTGGGGGAGGAAGCAAATGGATACAGAAGTCCTGACCTTTGCGGATCGCCTGCGCGAGATCGCCGCTGCGCACGGCTGGTCTTTGGAAATGTTGGCCAACATGACGGGTTACAAAAGCCGGACGAGCGTATCGCGCGTGTTGCAGGAGCGCAGCAGCCATAAAAACAGGCTGAACTTTTTCAAGAGCCTGTGCGATTGCGGCGCGCTTTCGCGGGAGGAAGAGAGCGGGCTGCGCAAGGCGCTGGACGTCAGTCTGATCGGCAAGGACAAGGCCAACGCCCGGCAGATCTTCCGCGCTCTTATCCTTGGCGACGAAGAAAACGCGCCGGATCCGCCCAACTTTGCGCGCCTGCTGGACATGCTTCGCGCCGCGAAAGGGGCGCGCCTGCTTGTCGTGAACTGCCTGCACGAGCATTTCTTTGCCTGCCTGCGCGATCTGTTGTACGAAAAGAAGGGCCACAGCGCGCGCCACTATTGCGCCCTGGAAGCGGGCGAGAGCGAAGCGGCCAACGTGATGTACTGCCTTTCACGCATGACCTATCTGCCCAATTACGCGGCCTTCGTCTGCGAGCGCGACGCGCGGGGCGGCAATACGCTGCCGGGGCTGGACATGCTCTGCGCGACGATGGAGGAGTCAGACGGCAATCGTACGGACGTGTTGGCGCTGTTTTCGGACGCTTCCAACGTCGCCGTGCACCGCATCCCCGCGGAATACGGCCTGTTTTCCTTCATCGAGCGCGCTCTTTTGCAGGCAATGACCTGTGCGGAGCCCGCCACGCAGCTTTGCAGCTCACAGGAGGGCCCGGAGAGCTTTGTGAACATAATGAGCTACTGGGCGGAATGTGAGCGCAATCGCGACATGTACCACGTCAAGTCAGACCTGTGCGTCAACAACATCCACACGCAATACCTGCGCAGCTGCCTCAACGAACGCGAGCTGCTGCGCTTTTTTCCCACTCTGGATCTGGAAACGCTGCGGGCGATGAAGGAAAAACTCCTCTATTTTCAGTTGCAGCGCTACAAGAACATGTACGAGAGCAAGAACCCCAAGCACCTCATACTCACCATGGACGGCATGCGCGATTTCGCGGCCACGGGCATGACGAGCGAGCACTTCGTCGCCATGCGCCCCTTTACGGTGCGCGAGCGCATCGCCATCCTGGAGGATCTGCAAACGCGCGTCAGCGAAAGCCAGTTTTTCTTCCTCTACTTTTTCAAGGAGTCGTTCAGGCCGCGCTTTGAGATCAACTGCTGGGACGGCTACGGCATGACGGCCTTTCCCATCCTCAAGGAAGAACGGGCGGACAACTACTGCAACAACGTCATCTTCCATCCCCGTATGGTCTCCGCCTTCCGCGAATACTTCATGGAGGATCTGCGCAAGAACCAAACGATCTCCACAGCGGAGCGCAACGCCTTCCTGCGCGCGCTGATCGACATGCTAAAGGCGCAGATCGACGATTAAAGACCGGGGTCTGGAAACTGGCGCAACAAAATACCAAAGTCGCTTATGGGACAACAAAAGACGGGCGCGCAGGCCCGTCTTTTGTCAAAGCGCGGCAAACGTCAGCAGGCCGCCGTCTGCGCGCTCGCGGCGCGGTCGTCTGTCGCCACGAGCGCCACGCCCGTGCCAGCCACGTCTTCTGCCAGCACGTCGCCGATGGCGATAGGGGCGGACACGCGCAGCGCGCGCAGCGCGGCCAGCACTTCAGGCACCTTTTCCCGGGGAACGGGCCGCGCCGTCTTTACAGGACAGAGAGGATGTTCGCCGCCCTCGACGGCCACCAGAGAGGTCACCGTGCGCACCGGACAGGTGACTTCCTGCCGGCAGTACGTCTCGCCGCGCTTGCAGCCGTTGCCGGTGATGCGCATTTCCTCGCCGTCCACCTCCACGGTGACGCGACAGCCGACGGGACAGACGATGCAGGTAAGTTCGCGTGTTTCCATACCGCGCCTCCTAAGCGTCGCCGCCGAGACGCACGGTGAGATCGCCGTGCACGCGGCGCATGTCGATCGTGACTTTTTCCATCTCGCCGGGCGTCATCACGGGCTTTTTGCGCGAGAGTACGACTGCGTCCCCGCAAAGCACCTCGAGCGTCGCGCCGCGGTAGACGTTGTCCACGCGGAAATAGAGGTCGAGGTCGCCCTGCGCGTCCGTCTGGATGCGCTGCGGCACGGTGTAGCGCACGCCGCGCCCGGCGCAAACGGCGTACTGACGCGCCTCCTCGCCGCCCCGCAGCGCGTACTCGGCAGCCGCGGCTCCGGCGATCATGGCTTCAGCGGAAACGTTGTCCACAAGATCGTGCACGTGCAGAACGTTGCCGCAGGCGAAGATCCCCGGAACGGAGGTCTGCCGCCGCTCATCGACGACCGCGCCGCCCGTCACCGGGTCGAGCGCCACGCCCGCGCTCTTGGAAAGCTCGTTTTCGGGGATAAGGCCCACCGAGAGCAGCAGCGTA
>DVGE01000122.1 GCA_018712885.1 Candidatus Pullichristensenella stercoripullorum
GCGCACGCCGCGCCGGGTGAAGTCGTAGTAGAGGTAGCGGGCCTTTTCGCCCGTGTCCACCCAGGAATGGCCAGTGTAGTCGCGGCGGATGGTGCCGCGCAAAAGCAGGTCGCCGTCGGCGCGCACGCGCAAAATGGGCGTGGTATCCGGATCGGCGGGCCCGCCCAATCGCGGCTCGGGCTCGCCGTTTTCGTCGGCGACGGTGTAGTTGTAGCCGCGCTCCTGCAGGGAGAACGTCTGCCGCACTTCGCTGAAGCGGAAGTAGTCCTCGAAGGCGTTGCGCAGCGAATCGGCGGCGTTCTCCAAAGGCGCCCACGTCAGCCGTCCCTGCGGCACCAGCAAAAGCGCCAGGAGCACCGCCAGCGCGGCGGGCACGAGGGCGCGCAGGCAGCTTTTCCAGTCGCGCTCGGCGTCGGAGGCGAAGGCGTAGGCCGCCGCCAGGCCGATCAGCGCCGGCACCGCCGCGCCCACGCCTGCGTCCTCGCCGATGGCGCAGGCGGCGAGGATCGCCACCAGAGCGATCACCGCGGCGAAGAACACGCCGCCGCGCTTGCGCACCAGCAGGAAAAACAACAGCCCCAGCCCCACGCCCAGCAGCATGGCCGCCGCCGGCGCGTGCGCGGCCAGCAGAGAAACGTCGCCGCTCTCGCCGAAGGCGCGCGCCGCCTCGAACAGCGCCCGCGCGCCAAAAGCGCCGCCCAGCAGCGTCACGCCCAAATACACCGCCAGCACGGAAAGCGCGGCGATCAGCCCGGGCGCACCCGAGCACATCGCCGCGCCCAGCAGCGCCGCGCCAAAGCCCCAGAGGTAGGGCAGCGGCCAGCTCGCCTTCAGGGGCGTCGCGCCGAGTATGGTGTTGGCCACGCCGCCGGCCACCAGCGCCGCGATCAGCGCGGTGGCGAGCAGGCGGAGAAGTTTCTGCGTTCTGGTCATCTGCGTCCTCCGTCAGGCGACTGCCGACCAGGGGTCGACCAGCTTCGCCTCGACGTTCTCCATCTTCAATCGCTCGACCATCTCCAGCGATTGGTCGTTGCGGCTGTCCGTCACCCACAAAAGCCGCACGCGCACGCCCGTGCGCGAAAGTTTCAGCGCCATGTCCGCCACGCGCGTGGTCAATCGCGGCGTGATGAGCACGCAGCCGCCTGTGCGCATGGTGCGCCGCAGCATCTGCAAAAGCACCTGCTCGTAGGGGTAGGGGCTGTCGAACTGCGCGCGCATCAGCGCCTCTGCGAACATGGGCACGTCCTGCGGAAACTGCCCGGACGGCTCGCCGGGCCGCGATGAGAGCAGCGGCATGCGCACGGGGTAGCCCTCGTTGAGCTGCGCGCGCGCCTGGGAAAGGCAGGCTTCGCACACGCAGTCCTCGATGGTCAGCGCCTGATCCGGCAGCGCCTGGATCTCGGAAAGGTCGGGCACGATCAGCGTGTCCGGCCGCGAGGATTCCTCGAACGTGCGCACCATCAGTTCGCGCCGCCGCATCGTCAGCTTCCAGTGGACTTTTTTCAGCACGTCGCCCTCCTGCCACTTGCGCACGTCCGAGGGCGAGGAGGCGTCCTCCGTGGCCCGCGAGCGCAGTTCCGGCCCGGTATCGCCGGCCTTGAGCTCCATGAAAGGCACGTCGTAGCTCTTGGGATATACGTCCACGCGCAGAAGTTTCATGCCGCTCTTGCGGGAGATGGAAAACAGCCCGAAGGCGTCGCGGGCGCGCAGACGGGAGACGCCCACCTCGTAGCTGCCCCGGTGCGGGCAGCGCACCATGTAGCGGAAGGTGCGCGTCTTGAACGCCGGGGTGGAAACGCTGATCTCCTGCGCGGCGGAAAAGGCCGATGGCACGTTTAAGCGGATGCGCAGCGCCGCCACCGGCAAAGGCGATGTGTGGCGCACGGTGAAGATGGTCATCATCGCCTCGCCGCGCTCCACGCGGGGCTTGACCCCGCGCATCTCGATGCGCACGCTGTACAAAAGCCACAATACCGAGATGAGCGACAAAAGCGTCAGCAGCAGCAGCGTGTAAAACAGCAGGTAGTAGATCTGCCCGCCCGTGGACAGCCCCGTCGCCAGCAGCGCGGCCATGGCCACGAGCGCGCCCGCCAGCCGCGAGGTCATCTGGCTTTCACCGGCACCTGCACGGCGCCGAGGATGTTGCCCAGCACGCGCTGCGCCGTCATGTTGCGCATGCGCGCCTCGGGGCTCAAAACCAGCCTGTGCGCCAGCACCGGCTCGGCCATTTTCTGGATGTCCTCGGGGGACACGTAGTCGCGCCCCATCAGCAGCGCCCGCGCCTGCCCCGCGCGCAGAAGCGATATGGCCGCGCGCGTGGAAACGCCCAGCTGCAAAGCGCCGTTTTTGCGCGAGGCGGCGGCGATGGCGGAAATGTAGGCGCGCACCTCGCGCGAGGTATACACCGTGTCCACCTGTTGCTGCAGTTTCACGATGTCCTGGGAAGAGCAGATGGGCTTTAATTCTTCCATCGGCCGCGCCCCGGAGGTGTAGCGCTCGAGGATGTCGATCTCCTCCTCCTGCGAGGGGTAGCCGATGGACACGCGCATGAAGAAGCGGTCCAGCTGCGCCTCGGGCAGGGGATAGGTGCCCACGAAATCCACCGGGTTCTGCGTCGCCAGCACGATGAAGGGGCTGGGCATGCGGTAGGTGGTGCCGTCCACCGTCACCTGTCCTTCCTCCATCACTTCCAGCAGGCTGGACTGGGTCTTGGGCGAGGTGCGGTTGATTTCGTCGGCGAGCACGATCTGGCTCATCACCAGCCCGGGCCGGTATTCCAGTTCGCCCGTCTTGAAGTTGACGATGGAAAAGCCGGTGATGTCGCTGGGGGTGATGTCCGGCGTGAACTGTATGCGCTTGAACGAGCAGTCCAAAGAGCGCGCCAGCGCCGAGGCCAGCGTGGTCTTACCCACGCCCGGCACGTCCTCGATGAGCACATGCCCCCGGCACAGAAGCGCGATCATCATCAGCTCCACGGCGTCCTCCTTGCCGACGATGACCCTGCCCACGTTTTTGATCAGAAGCTGCGCGAAGCGCTGCGTTACCTGCATGGCGGCGTTCTCCTTGCGTTTTTCTCAATTCTTGGACGCGCCCGCGCCCGGCACGGTTCCCCCACCGGCTCGGCGCGCACACGTACTCAGTTTCCAGTATACAAATTTGCGCCGGGAATGACAAGCGAATCTGTTCAAATGCGCGGGAATGTGCTACAATATTCAAAGGAAGGTCACATTTGGGAGGCACTATGCGCAAGATCATCACCTATCCGTCCGTGGATTCCACCAACGCGGCGGCCAAGAAACTGGCGCTGGCGGGGGAGGGCGAGTGCGCCGTCGCGGCGGCGGAACAGACCGCCGGGCGCGGCCGCCTCGCGCGCTCGTGGCAGTCCCCGGCGGGCGAAGGACTATGGGTATCGCTTTTGCTGCGCCCGCGAAACATCCCCGCGCAGTGCGCGGGCGGCGCGGTGTTCGTCGCGGCGCTTGCCATGGCCGAGGCGCTCTGTGCCTACGGCCCGGCAAAGATCAAGTGGCCCAACGACCTGGTCATGGGCGGCAAAAAGATCTGCGGCATGCTCGCCGAGGCCGGGTTCCGGGAGGGAAAATGCGACTGGCTCGTCCTCGGCGCGGGCGTCAACCTTTTGCAAACGGGTTTTCCCGAGGAGCTTCCCCACGCGACTTCCCTCTATCTCCAGACCGGCGCGCGCGTCCCGCCCGAGGAACTTCTTCCTATATTTCTTGAACGCTTCGAGCCGTGGTACGCCACTTGGCAGGAACGCGGCCTTATCCCCATCCTCGAAGGCATCCGCCCCCGCTCGGCGACGCTGGGGCAGGGGATACGCATAGATGGCCGCGAGGGGAAGGCGCTGGACTTCCGCGAGGACGGCGCGCTGATCTGGCAGGTGGACGGCAAAACGGAAACCGTGCTGGCCGGCGACGTCTCCGTGCGCGGCCTGTATGGATATGTGTGAGGTGATGGTATGGCATTGGGCACGCTCATTTTGACCCCGGAACAGATGCGCAAAATGGAACAGCTCTATTTCGCCGGATCCGGCGTTGCGTCCATCGAGGTGATTGAGCAGGCGGCTTCGGCGCTCGCCTCCCTGCTTGTGGAGCGCTTCGGCGAGTTTCGCACCATCTTCTTCGCCTGCGGCCCCGGCGGCAACGGCGGCGACGGCCTGGCGGCGGCGCGCCTGCTCAAGCCGCGCGGCGCGGACGTGGCCTTCGTGCTCGCGGAGGAGCCGAAGAGCCCGGACGCCATCGAAAACCTGCTCCGCGCCCGCGAGGCCGGCGTGCGCGAACTTTCCGCGGACAGCCGCGAGCGCCCGGACGTGTGGGTGGACGCGCTCTTTGGCACCGGCCTTTCCCGCGCCCCGGCGGGCAGCGCCGCCGTGCTCATCCGCCGCATGAATGAAGACCGCCTCCGCCACGGCTCGAAGATCGTCGCCGTGGACATCCCCTCCGGCCTTTCCGGCCTCTCCGGACGCGGTTTTCCTTCGGCGCACGATGATACGGAACACCCCGGCATTTGCGTGCATGCCGACGTGACCCTCGCCCTGCGCTACGCCAAGACCGGCCACTACCTCAACGATGGTCTGGACGTCTGCGGCGAAGTGCGCACGGCCAATATCGACATCCGCGCCACGCAGGCGTGGCGGGAATTTCTTGACGCCACGGGCCGCAACTACCTCTTTGACGCCCCGCAGGATTTCATGCCCCAGTACCCGCGCAACACCCACAAGGGCGAGCGCGGCCACGTGCTGGTGGTCGCCGGCAGCGTGGGGATGGCGGGTGCGGCGGCGCTGTGCGCGGGCGCGGCGCTTCGCAGCGGCGCGGGACTGGTGACGGTGGCCTGTCCGGCCTCCATCGTGCCCATCCTGCAAGTGCTGGAACCCTGCGCCATGTGCGTCCCCCTGCCGGAAAGGGACGGCGCGCTCGCGGCGGAGGCGGCGGATCGCCTTTGGGAACTGCGCGATGGAAAGCAGATCGTCGCCGGCCCCGGCCTTTCCCGCCGCTGCGCCCCGCAGGTGCTGGAAGCGCTGCTCGCCCCCAAGGGCGGACGGCCCGCCAGTCTCGTTCTGGACGCGGACGCCCTCAACATACTTGCCGAACATCGGGAACTGCTCGCCATGGCGAGCCTGTCCTGCGTCCTCACCCCGCACCCCGGCGAGGCCCGCCGTCTGCTGGGCCGCGAACTGACCGACCCCGTCTCCGACGCGCGCGCGCTGGCGGCGCTGGGCGATGAACTGGGCTGCAAGGTGGTACTCAAGGGCGCGAGCCGCGTCGTCTGCGAGGGCGCGCCGGTCAATGGCTGCGCCCGTCCGGTGTTTATCAGCACGACGGGCGGCCCCGGCATGGCCAAGGGCGGCTCGGGCGACGTCTTTGCCGGCCTGCTGGCGGGTCTGCGCTGCTGCGAGTGGGGCAACATCGCCGCCGCCTGCGAAGTCCATGGCCTCGCCGGGGCGCTGGCGGAGGAAAAGTACGGCGATACGGCCATGACCTCCCGCGACCTCCTCGAAATGCTCCCCGAAGCCTTCCGCCGCCTCGCCGCGCGGCGGGAAGAACAGCCGTGACCGCCCCGCGCGCCTACCTTCCCGCGGGCGTGAACGCGCGCCGCGACCGGGGCGAAGGGCTTTTCGTCGTCCGCGAGCGGGTGGAAAGCCCCTACTTCGCCTGCGCGCCCGCCGGGGATGTCTGGCGGCTCATCCCCACCGAAGCGCTCCTGCGCGAATACGAAGGGGAAGCCCCGCAAAGCGCCCTTTCCCGCACATTCCTGCGCTTTCGCGGCCTTTCTGTGGAGAAGGAGAGCCTTTCCCTCTTCTGCGAGGCGGCCAAACTTCTGGAAGCCCCGGAGCGCGCCCGCCTCGCCGCGCTCGAAAGGGCCCTGCGCCAGCGCGCGGCGGCCTGCCTGCGAACGGGCGGCGGCGGCGGTCTCTACGCCTGCGCCGTGATGCTGGATCATCTGAAAGGAGAAGAGATATGAAGCTCAAATGGTACGGACATTCCTGCTTTGCCCTCACCTATGCGGACGGCACCGCCATCGTCATCGACCCCTTCGACGCTTCCGTCGGCTACCCCCTCTGCAAGGCGCGCGCCGACGCGGCGCTGTGCAGCCACGATCACCACGACCACAACTACGTCCAGTCCCTGCAGGGCGAGCCGCGGGTGATCGCCGATAGCGCGCCGTGCACGGTGGGCGGTGTGCGCATCCATGGCCTTGACTGCTTCCACGACGAGGTCGAGGGCGCCAAGCGCGGCAGGAACATCATCTTCATCCTCGAAGGCGACGGTCTGCGTGTCGCCCACCTGGGCGACCTCGGCCACATGCCCACGCCGGAGATGTACGCGGCCCTGCGCGGCGTGGACATACTGCTCGTCCCCATCGGCGGCACCTATACCATCACCACGCCCGAGGCCGCGGCCCTCATCCGCGAGGTCAAGCCCCACACCGCCATCGCCATGCACTTCAAGACCGTGCTGTGCACGCTCCCCATCACCGACGAAGGGGAATTCGTGCGCT
>DVGE01000123.1 GCA_018712885.1 Candidatus Pullichristensenella stercoripullorum
ACAGGTGACGGCGGCGCTGGGCTTTGGCGGCGCGCGCGAAGCCATACTGGTCGATGATCTGCGCGCGCTGGGCGCGGACGTGCGCGTGGCCACCATGGACGGGAGCATGGGTATAAAGGGGCTGGTCACAGACCTGTTCCCCACCCTTGCCGAACCCACCTACTTTTACGCCTGCGGCCCGGCGAAGATGCTCGCCGCCGTGGAAAACGCCCTGCCGTGCGATGGCGAAATGAGCTACGAGGAGCGCATGGGCTGCGGCTTCGGCGCCTGCGTGGGCTGCACCTGCCAGACGAAAAACGGCGCAAAGCGCGTCTGCAAGGACGGGCCGGTGTTCAAGAAGGGGGAGGTGCTTTCGTGAACACACAGGTAAATCTCTCCGGCTGGACGCTGGACAATCCCGTCATCCCCGCCAGCGGCACCTTCGGCTACGGCTACGAGTTTTCCGAGTGGTACGACATCAACATACTCGGCACCTTCTCCTTCAAGGGCACCACGCAGGAAGCGCGCTTTGGCAACCCCACGCCGCGCATCGCCGACGCGCCCGCGGGCATGCTCAACGCCGTGGGCCTGCAAAACCCCGGCGTTCGCGCCGTCATCCGCGAAGAACTGCCACGGCTCAAGCGGGTGTTTCACAAGAAAGTGATCGCCAACGTCAGCGGCTTTTCCGTGGAGGAATACGCCCGCACCTGCGCGCTCCTCGACCGAGAAGAACAGGTCGGGCTTCTGGAAGTGAACATCTCCTGCCCCAACGTCCACGGCGGCGGCATGGCCTTCGGCGCTTCGCCGGAGATGGCCGCCAAAGTCACCAAGGCGGTCAAGGCGGTGACGAAAAAGCCCGTCTACATGAAGCTCTCGCCCAACGCCGCCGACATCGCCGAAGTGGCGCGCGCCTGCGAAGAAGCGGGCGCGGACGGCGTTTGCCTCATCAACACGCTTCTGGGCATGCGCATCGACCCGCGCACGCGCCGTCCCATCCTCGCCAACACCTTTGGCGGTCTCTCCGGGCCGTGCGTGCTGCCCGTGGCGCTGCGCATGGTCTGGCAGGTGTACGAGGCCGTGAACATCCCCATCATCGGCATGGGCGGCGTCTCCAGCGCCGCGGACGTGCTGGAGATGATGCTCGCCGGCGCCACGGCGGTGGAAGTGGGCGCGGCGAACCTGAAGAACCCCTACGCCTGCCGGGACATCGTCCGCGCCCTGCCCGCGGAAATGGCCCGCTGCGGCATCGAAAACCTTACCGACATCATAGGAGGCGCGCACCATGGGTAAAGACGTCATCATCGCCCTCGACTTCCCCGACCGCGAGGAAACGCTTGCCTTCCTCGACCGCTTCACCGGCAAAAAGCCCTTCGTGAAGATCGGCATGGAACTTTTCTACGCCGAAGGGCCGCAGATCGTGCGCGAGATCAAGCGCCGCGGCCACAAAATTTTCCTCGACCTCAAGCTCTGCGACATCCCCAACACCGTCAAGGGCGGCATGCGCTCGCTCTCGCAGCTGGACGTGGACATGACCAATTTGCACGCCTTCGGCACCATCGCCATGATGGAGGCTGCCATCGAAGGGCTGACCCGCCCGGACGGCACCCGCCCGCTGCTCATCGCCGTGACGCAGCTGACCAGCACCGACCAGATGCGCATGGAAAAGGAACTGCTCATTGAAAAGCCGCTTCCCGAAGTGGTGATGCACTACGCGGAATTGGCCCGCACCGCCGGCCTGGACGGCGTGGTCTGCTCGCCGCTGGAGGCGGGCGAAGTGCATGCGCGCTGCGGAGCGGGCTTTCTCACCGTCACTCCCGGCGTGCGCTTCGCCGGCGGCGACACGGGCGACCAGAAGCGCGTCACCACCCCGGAAAAGGCCCGCGAACTGGGCTCGGACTACATCGTCGTCGGCCGCCCCATCACCAAGGCGGAAGACCCCGTGGAAGCCTACGAGCGCTGCCTGCAAGGTTTCGTCGGATAAGGAGGAAAAAGCATGGAACTGCAAGAGAGGATCGCCCGCGACCTGCTCTCCATCGGCGCGGTTTTCCTGCGCCCGGAGCAGCCCTTCACCTGGGCCAGCGGCATCAAAAGCCCCGTTTACTGCGATAACCGCCTCACCCTCACCGCGCCGGATGTGCGTCTGGACGTGGAAAACGGCCTCGCCGAGACCATTAAGAACAACTACCCGGACTGCGAAGTGCTGATGGGCACTTCCACCGCCGGCATCGCCCACGCCGCCATCACCGCCCACATCCTCGGCCTGCCTATGGGCTACGTGCGCTCCGGGGCCAAGGACCACGGCCGCGGCAACCAGATCGAGGGCAAATTGGAAAAGGGCCAGAAAGTCGTGGTCGTCGAGGACCTCATCTCCACCGGCGGCAGCGTCATCGAAGTGGTCAACGTGCTGCGCGAAGCCGGCGCGCAGGTGCTGGGCATCGCCAGCATCTTCACCTACGGCATGAAGAAGGGCCTTGAGCGCCTCGCCGCCGCGGGCGTCCAGAACATCAGCCTTTCCAACTTCGACGCCGTCTGCCGCGTGGCTGCGCGCGAGGGCTATATCCGGGAAGAAGACATCGCCCGCCTGCTGGCCTTCCGCGATGACCCCTCGGACGAGAGCTGGATCGGAGGCGCGAAATGAGAAGCCTCATCAATATCCTCGAACTCTCGGCGCAGGAGATCGCCGATCTTATCGCCACGGCGGAGGACATCATCGCCGACCCGCAAAAATACGCCGAGGCCTGCCACGGCAAGAAGCTGGCGACGCTGTTTTTCGAGCCCTCCACGCGCA
>DVGE01000124.1 GCA_018712885.1 Candidatus Pullichristensenella stercoripullorum
GCGGCGAGCAATTCGAACGCGGCCTCGTCGCAGTCGATGAGCTCCCCGTCGAGGTTGACCGTCATGCCGGGGCAGAGGATGCGCAGGCGCTTGCAGCGCGCGCGCTGCACGAAGGGCGTGTAGGCGTACCATCCCGGCACGTAGACCGCCATCAAAAAGCCGATGGCCCAGCGGGGCAGAGGCCGGGTCGTGACCACGTCGAAGAAACCGTCGTTCACCTGCGCCATGGGCACGGCGCGCATGCCGCCGCCGATGTAGCGGCCGTTGCCGATGGAGATGATGGTGAAACGGCGCGCCTGCGGTTCCGCGCCGTCAAAGCCGAGGCGCGCCTCAATGGGGCGAAATGTGCGGATGGCATCGCGCACGCCGCGCAGATAGACGCCCAGCCCCTTGTGCGTCCGCTTGTATTTCTCCGCCTGCCGCAGCACTTCCACATCGAAACCGGTGCCGGATACGTTGAGAAAATACGTCTCGTTCATACGGCCGATGTCGATGCGCGAAAGCGGCGCGTGCAGCTGCGCGCCCAGCGCCTCCACCGGGTCTTTGGGCAGGCGCAGCGTCTTGATAAAGTCGTTGCCGGTGCCGCAGCAGGCGAACAGCAGCGTAAGCTCGCTGCCGGCCATGCCGTTGATGACCTCAAAGAGCGTGCCGTCGCCGCCGACGGCGATGACGCCCGTCATCTTCTCTTCCACCGCCTGCCGCGCGTATGTACGCGCTTCGGCGGCGCTTTCGGCCACAAATGTGCGGTAAGGGACGCTCTCGCGGCGCAAGAGCGCCTCTATGCGGGGAAGTTCGCGCTCACCGCGCCCGTTTCCGGAAATGGGGTTGATGATCAGTGCGTACATCGCCCGCCACAACTCGCCTTCGTGATTTCATCCGTTTGCCCGGCAGACTGCTGTTGCCGAACATTCTTTAATATTTTAACGGATATATGCGAATTCTGTCAAGTGTCTGTCAAAGTGATCTGCACATCCACGTCAAATTCCGCTTCCCGGAAGCGATCCCGCCAGCCGTAGGCCTGCCAGTCCGCGAGGGACGCAAAACGCAGGGCGGCATGCTCGGCGAAGCCGAACGGCTCCACGCCCAGCGCCTGGCATTTCGCAAGCAGATCGAGCAGGTCGGCGCGCAGCGTTTCCCGCAACGCCTGCGCCGGCGGCGCCTTGAGGTCGGCGATGACGTTGAAGCGAAGGTCGAAGGCGACGCGCAGCCGTCCGTCCTCTCCCTCCTCGATCGCCAGACCGCTAAGGCCGTGCGACTGCAGACTCACAGGCATGCCCTCGAGACTGTAATTGAAAAACACCGGCGCGCCGCTCACGGCGTTGAGCAGGCTCGTTTCCAGCCCGTCGAGCGCGCCGACCATCGCCCCGTCGCGGAACAGCGCCGCGCCCACATACTCGTTTTCGTTCTCGGAACTGGCGGGAACGGTCTCGGGCGTGAGGCCGTCCAGAGCGCCCTGCCCGCTCGATGTTCCGGGCGCTTCCTGCGCGGTGGCGCAGAGTATGGCCACGGGGTCGGAGAAGACGGAAACGCCCTGATAGTAAAAGTCGGCAAAGTTCGCGCCGGTGATATAGCCGCGCGTTTTGTGGTGGTCAAACATGGCGAGCAGCCCCAGAGAGACGCGCATGCCAATGACGGGCTTCTGCTCGCGCACGAAATCGCCCGCGTCGCCGCGGCAGACGGCGAAGTACGCCGAGGCGCAGGACTGGTCGAGCCTGGCCAGCGACTCGGCGAAGTTGAGGAACTTCTCGTGGCGGGCAAGCGCATCGGAGACGACCAGCAATTTGACCTGCGTCAGCGTCAGGTCGCGCGGCACGGTGATCTCCAGCGCCATCAGCGCGTCGGTGAACGTCGCACCGCTCGCCGAGGCGATGAGGTAATCCGAGGGCCCGCCGCTCTCGTCCTGCGCCTCTGCGGAGCCGCCGCCGACTTTGGGAATCTGCACAGTCAGCTCGATGCCCTCGTCCTCCGTAAGGTCCGCCCCGAGGATGACGGCGAAGGCGACGCTCTCCACCTGCCGCGCCTGCGTGCAGCCGCCCAGAAGCGCGCAGAGGAGCAAAAGCGCCGTTACTTTGCACGCGCGCATGCCGCCTTGCCTCCCTTCCGCAGCGGCGCGATGAACAGCGCCAGCAGGAGCGCGCCCACCGCCGCGAACAGCCAGCGCGCACAGACGATCACCATGCGCTGTTCCGCCCAGCCGAGCATGGCCGCGGCCCCGGCGGCGCCGCCCGCCAGCAGCACGGCCAGGCGCCCGTCCAGGCGCGGAAGCGCCAGCTGCAGGAGCTTTCCGGCCAGAAACAGGTCGGCGGTGACGTTGAACAGGAGCCCGCCGTACCACAGGAGGATGAGGGGCAGCTGCGCCGTCTGCGCCGCGCGTCCATTGGCGAGCAGCTTGTCGAGCTGGTAGGTGCGCGTCAGGTCGGCGCGCACGCTCGGCGGGGCCATCATCGCCAGCAGCGCCAGCACAGCGGCGCTGAAAGCGCCGACGGCGATGAGCGTGGTGAGCGCCACGTGGGGCTTTATGGTCTTTTCGTCCCGCTCCGCGCAGAGCCAGACGAGCGCGGAGAGCGAGAGCCAGCCCGAGGCGCTCACCGCGCCAGAAGCCAGCACCTCGGCACCGGGGCCGAGGGCGGGAGCGAGCCACGCGGGGCGAAAGCTGCGCAGCTGCAGCAGCAAAACGATGGCCAACAGCACCGGCA
>DVGE01000125.1 GCA_018712885.1 Candidatus Pullichristensenella stercoripullorum
GATGGCAACGGCCGCTGGGCGCAGGAGCGCGGCCTGCCGCGTTCGGCGGGGCACGCCGCCGGCACGGAGGCCTTGCGCGACATCATCCAGGCCTGCGACGATTGGGGCATCTACGCCCTTTCCATCTACGCCTTCTCCACGGAGAACTGGGCGCGGCCCAAGGACGAGGTCGGCGCGCTGATGAACCTCATCCTCCGCTACTTCCAGTCCGAGATCGACGAACTGGACGAAAAGGGCGCGGTCATCCGCATCATCGGCGATGTGGACGGCCTGCCGGACAAGCAGCGCGAGGCGGTCAAGCGCGCCATGGAGCGCACGAAGGACAACGACGGTTTGCGCCTCAACATCGCCCTCAACTACGGCGGCCACGCCGAGCTCACCCGCGCCGCCCGCCGCCTCGCCGCGCGCTGCCTGCGCGGGGAACTGAAGCCGGAGGACATCGCCGAGGCCGATGTGGAAAACGAGCTTTACACCGCCGGGCTTCCCCCGGTGGACCTGCTCATCCGCACCAGCGGCGAAGTGCGCACCTCGAACTTCCTGCCGTGGCAGGCGGCCTACGCGGAGATGGTCTTCGACCCCATCCTCTGGCCGGACTATACCCGCGAGGTCTTTTTGCGCGACTTGCACGAGTATGCCTCCCGGGATCGCCGCTTCGGCGGCGTTAAGACAAAAGAAAAGGAGAGCGGGCGATGAAGACGCGCGTCATCACCGGCATCGTGCTGGTGGCGCTCATTTCCGCCGTCATCTGGCTGGGCGGCTGGTGGCTGCGCGGAGTGGCGCTGTTTCTCATGCTGATGAGCATGCACGAGATGTATGTCGCCTATCGCAAAAAGGGTCTGCGCCCCGTGCCCGTGGGGCTGGCGCTTGCGCCGCTGCTGCTTCTGTGCGCGCTCATCCTGCCGGAAGACCGCGTGATGGAGGCGGCGGTCTCGCTCACAGCGCTGCTGACGGCGGTGGGCGTGGGCGCGATCGTGCTGCGCGGTCAGGTCGATGGAGCGCGCCTGCAGGCGACGCTCCTGCCGCTCATCTACCCCGGCGTGTTCTACATACTGCTGTTTGACCTCACGTTCGCGGGCGCGGGCATGCCGCTGACGCTTTTGTTCGTGTTGCTCTTCCTCGTGCCTTCGATGAACGATTGCTTTGCCCTCTTTACCGGCATGGCCTGCGGCAAACACAAGCTCTCGCCGCACATCAGCCCCAAAAAGACCATCGAGGGCAGCGTCGGCGGGCTGGCGGCAGCGGTGGTGTTCGCCATGCTGCTGCCCAGGCTCGTGTGTTTTCTCTACGGCGCGGACGCCTCCGTGTTGGCGCCAATGTGGTACTACGCGCTCTTCGGCCTCATGGCCGGGGCGCTCTCGCAGATCGGCGACCTGGCCGCGTCGCTGGTCAAGCGCGATTGCGGCGTCAAGGACTTTGGAAAGATCTTTCCCGGGCACGGCGGCGTCATGGACCGGCTGGACGGCATACTCTTTGCGACGCTGGCCTGCCACGTGTTCTTCCGGGTGATAGGATGATGGATTTGCAACGCAAGATCGCCATACTGGGCGCGACGGGTTCCATCGGCACGCAGGCGCTGGATGTCGCGCGCCGCTACCCCGAGCGCTTCCGGGTCGTCTGTTTGACGGCCCGTTCTTCGGCGGAAAAACTGTTTGATCTGGTGCGGGAATTTCGCCCCCGCGTGGCGGCGCTGGACGTGGAGCCCAAAGCGCTTCCTGAAGACGTGCGCTTCTGCGAATGGGTGTTTGGGCCGGACAGCTCGGCGCGGGCGCTGAAAAACTCCGGCGCGGACGACGCGCTCTGCGCCGTGGTCGGCATCGCCGGGCTGAGCAACGTCTGGACGGCGCTTTCCTGCTGCGATCGCGTGCTCCTTGCCAACAAGGAAGCACTGGTGGCGGGAGGGGAGCTCGTCATGGAGCGCGCCCGGGCGCTGAACAGGCTGCTTCTGCCCGTAGACAGCGAACATTCCGCCATCTTCCAGTGCCTGCGGGCGCGGGAGGGCAACCCCGTGCGCCATCTCATCCTCACCGCCTCGGGCGGCGCGCTGCGCGACCGCACGGCGGAGGAGATCGAAAACGCCAGCGTGGAGGACGTTCTGCGCCACCCCACCTGGCGCATGGGCGCGAAGATCACCGTGGACTGCGCCACCATGCTCAACAAGGGGCTGGAGGTCATCGAGGCGCATTACCTGTTCGGCATGGACGCGGACAAGATCCGCGTGGTGGTGCATCCCGAGAGCGTCGTCCACTCCATGGTGGAGTTTGAGGACGGCGCGGTGCTGGCGCAGCTGGGCAACCCGGACATGCGCGGCCCCATCGGTTACGCCATGGGCTTTCCGGGCAGACTGCCCTATGGGGGCGAGCTGCTTTCGCTCGCGGACGTGGGCAGCCTCACCTTCCGCGCCCCGGACACGGAGCGCTTCCCCTGCCTGTCCATGGCCTATGAAGCGTTGAGGGCGGGCGGGAACGCGCCCATCGTCTTCAACGGCGCCAACGAGGTGGCCGTGGAAGCGTTTCTCGGGGGAAGGGTACGCTTT